>NZ_CALFPF010000152.1 GCF_937919775.1 uncultured Gimesia sp. | reverse complement strand
AGCGTACACGAAGGGAGAAAACAGTAAGGAAATCATCAGGGATAGCAGTAAGTACGAGCTGATCAAGCGGAATTTTTGCATGGACGATTCCTTATGAGAAATACAGAACACAACTCAAGGCAGGCACAATTAAAATTTTCAAATGGTCGAAATGTGTTTTGTCGGGTATCAAAACGGTGAAGAACTTCATTTCCTATTCTATTAGTGTAGGCGATCAGGAAACCAGTGGCAAGATTTGCTCTGTCACCAAAATGATGAAAACGGGTTAATCCCGGAAATACCCCTGAAATTGAATTCTGGCGATCAGACGGATACATTGCATTCAGAATACATTTTCATATCGTCTTAACCGGGCTTGAGAAACCATGCAGCCGGATATTCAAATCTTGACAGGTACAGCAGGTTCCGGGAAAACGGAGCATTTGCTGGACCAGTATCGGGAGGCTCTGCAGACAGGACTTGCCCGGCATACTCCCGGAACGACACTCTGGCTCTCGCCCACGACCCGCTCTCGGCGGCAGGTTCTGGATCAATTATCGTCTGAACAGATGCCAGTTTGCTTTGCCCCGCATGTTTATACTTTTGAAGCGTTCGCCGAGGCGATTTTAAAGGCTCTGGATGAACCGATTCAGACTTTACCGGAGATTTCCAAACGGTATCTGCTGCGCAGTATTGTGGACGATCTGATCGCTACGGAAAAAATTCAGCATTTCAGTTCCATCGCGGGCACCTCCGGTTTTCTGGATCTGGTTTCCAGCTTCATATCAGAACTGAAACGGGAAGAGATCTGGCCCGAACAGTTTTCAGTGGCGTGGGAACGTCTGAATTCCGACTCGCATCAGAAGGATCGGGAGCTGGCGTTAATATACGAGCGTTATCAGATCGCCTTGCATGAGATGCGGCGTTATGACTCGGAAGGACGTTTCTGGTCTGCGCGGACTGCTTTGCAGGAGGGGCTGTGGGGGCCCTTCGGTCGATTTCATCTGATCGTGCTGGATGGCTTTGCTGACTTTACTCATACGCAGTATGAAATTCTGGAATCACTGGCCCGGCGGACCGACAAACTGCTGATCTCGCTCCCTCTGGAAAATGAGTTACGGCGGAATGACTTGTTTGCCAAATCCGTCGTCGCAAAAAACATTCTGGAAACTCGTCTGCCCGGTACGATCAAAACCATTCGCTTCGAACGGAATGAGACGCACTCTTCGCGGTGGCAGATCAGTCAGTCTTTGTTTGATAACCCGCGCGAGATCAAGCCGCTGGCCTCGGCCGATCAGATCAAGGTTCTGGCAGTCGCCGGACAGCGTAATGAACTGGAAGTGATTGCCGTCGAAGTCAAACAGCTTTTACTGCGGGGAGTCTTGCCGGAAGAAATTACGGTCGCCTTCCGTTCCACGCTGGAATACGGGAGTCTCATCGATGAAACCTTCACGGCTGCCGGGATTCCTTACTTCCTCGGTCTGGAACAGGCGTTTTCGAAATTTCCTGTGGTCCGTGCCATCTTTGCGTTTTTGCAGATTGAAATCGAAAACTGGTCCTTCGACAGCATGATGTCGATTCTGGATTCGAATTATTTTTCGCCCGATTGGCCGGAATACCGCGGGGGGGCAGCCGTTCGAAGCCTGTCACGGATATTGCGTCAACTCAAAATTGATTCCGGAAAAACCGATATCCTGAATGCGCTGGAAAAGGCCAGCCTGAAAGCGACCGAACGCAGCGTCCGATATCCGGATCAATTGAAGTGGGAACAACAACGGCAGGAAACGGAAGCCGCATATCAGCTCGCTAAACGGCTTGCCGATGCCACACAGCGATTGAGAGGCAAAGAACTCTTCGTCACCTGGATCGAAATTCTGATTTCACTGGCGAATGATTTCGGCCTGCAGAAGGTCTGGAATGGCGCTGACACGGAACATGATCCGCTTTACAAGCGAGATCAGCTTGTGTGGGATCGTTTTCAGCAACTGCTGTTTCATGCGGTCTCGCAGGTTGATCAGATTGAGCAGTTTCATCAGCGGGAAGCGGCGCCGCTGGATTTGATTGCGTTTCGCAGTCTGATGCTGGATCTGCTCGAACAGCAGACACTCTCCTTACAGCCGGAGGAAGCGGGACGGGTTTGCGTTCTGGATGCTTCACAGTTGAGGAATTTAAGCGTTCCCTATTTGCTGATCGGTGGTTTAAGCGAGGCCAGTTTTCCGCGGAGTCATCGTGAAGACTGTTTATACAGCGAGAAAGACCGGGGGGAATTGAATCAGAACGGTCTCTCGCTCAAACTGCACGCCAATCAGCAGCAGGAGGAAATGCTGCTGTTTTACGAAGTGATGACCCGGTTTTCGCAGCAGTTGATTCTGAGTTATCCGGCGATCAGTTCTACGGGGCAGCCTCTGTTTCCCAGCCCGTATCTGACCGCACTGATTGATCTGTTTGAACCCGGGGCTCTCTCGATTCAACATGTGGGAGAGTTGAATCCGCTTCCGCGTCAAGAGCAGACATTGTCAAATCGCGACTTGCGGGTGCTGGCGACCGATCAGTTGAAACGGCATCAGCCAGGTCTGTTTCTCAAGCTCCTGAATGAACCGGCGTTGCGGGGGACGGCTCTGAATATCCTGGCAGCTGCGGAAATGGCGGTCGCTCGTTTCGAGCGCGAAGGCTTCACCGAGTTCGAAGGGATCATGGTATCGCCTCAAAACAGGCAGGCCATTCGAGAACGGTTTCCGCGCGAGTACGAATTCAGTACGACGCAACTGGAATTGTATCTGTCCTGCCCTTATCAGTTTTTTACGCAGAGTGTATTGGGAATCGAGGTGCCTGAACCGCCGGAGTTGCGGACGAATCATCTGCAACGTGGAATTCACGTTCACAGTATTCTGACGAAGTTATATGAACTCCTCATCAAACAGGGGGAGAGTGAGCGATTTTACGCGGCCGATCAGATTGAATCCCTGTTTCTGGAACTGCTGGAGCAGCGCGTGTCCGATATTTTTGCGGAGACGAAGCTGCAGCAGGTGCTGCTGACGATTGAAACACAGATTTTGGAAGACTGGGCGGGTCTGTTTGCGGAACAATCCGAAACATATGGGAAACTGTTTGACGAACTCTGGGACAGTCCGCCGTCAATCGTGGGCAGAGAAGTTCCGTTTGGCAGAGTGCCGACAGAACCTGATCCCACGCAGGCACATTATCGGCATCTCACATTGGGGAGCGGGGAGCGGGAAACACGCGTTCGAGGTCAGATTGACCGCATTGATCTGGGCACGGTGAACGGCCAGAAATATTTTAACATCATCGATTACAAAACGGGTCGGGCGCTCCCTTCCGCAACGGAAATTCGTGCGGGGAAAAAAATTCAACTTGCCCTGTATCTGATTGCAGCCCGGAGGCTGGAGATGATTGATGCCGATACAGAACCGTTTCATCTGGGCTACTGGAAGGTTCAGGAGACCGGTTTTGTGATGCCATTGCGTTCCCGTAAACAACTGGTGGAACCGATTTCGGGTGAAGATCTGGAGTTGCTGGAAACCACAATGGAAGGTCTGGTGCCGCATCTGGCGGAGTTGATTCGTAATGGAATCTTTCCGGTGCAAATGGACAAGAACATTGCTCATCTCGATCCGGCGTTTCAATCTGTCTGCCGCTTCGCTCAGGTGGAAAGCTATCAAAATTCCCTGGGCAAGTATGTCGACTTGCTGCAGTATTCACAAACAGAGCAGGAATCTTCCGAGGAAACTTCCGGATCAAAGTAACGATTTATTATGCCGAGTAAGACGACATACACTGACCAGCAGGCTGCCGCTATCAATCGGCGTGAGGTTTCCATTGCGCTGTCTGCCGGCGCGGGGTGTGGAAAAACCTTTGTTCTGACACAGCGATTTTTGAAACTGATTGAGCCGGGCACGCCGCCGGACCGACTCAGTCATATCGTGGCGATTACATTCACGGAACGGGCGGCCCGCGAAATGCGGGATCGAATCCGCGAAACCTGTCTCTCACAGTTGCGCAACTGTCCCGTGGAAGAAGTCGGTCACTGGCAGACGGTGATTCGTGGACTTGACTCGGCGCGGATCAGTACTATTCACTCGTTTTGCACCTCGATCCTCCGCAGTCACGCGGTGAGTGCCCGGCTCGATCCTCATTTTGGATTACTGGAGCAGGGGACCAGTGATACGTTTTTGCGAAAAGTGGTGCGCGAGGCCGTTCACGATCTACTGAAACAGGAAAACGCAGACGGCATCCAGATGGTGTATCGGTACGGTTTGGAAAAAACATACGAATTGCTGATCGCGCTGGTTCCGCAGCAGTTTCGAATTGAATTTGATCAGTTCGCTGACATGACCGTGGAAAAACTGGCGGCCCGGTATCGGGAGTATTGGGAGAAAACCTTCATCCCCTTACAGTTGGCGGAAATTGCAAATGCGGACAGCACACAATTCCTGATCAAACTGATGAGCGAGCAATCTCCGACGAATGCGAAAATGCGAGAGCGCTTTCAGGTGCTCACATCGCGACTTCCGGAATTGACCAGCGGTTCAGAGAAGTTGCGCGGCGAGCTGCTGGAAACGTTGATCGCTCATGCAAAGGTGCAGGGGGCGGGCACGAAAAAGGATTGGGATAATGTCGACGTTTATGAACAGATCAAAGACGGGTTTACCGATCTGCGGACGGCACTGGGAAAAATATACGAAAATCTTTCGCCGGATGTCTCTCAATTTCTATTGGCTGCTGAATATAGTCTGGTCGTATTAAGAGCCACTGAATTTGTCGCGAAACGTTACCAGCAGAGCAAAGCCGAGAAAGGCTTACTGGATTTCGATGACCTGCTGTTGCAGACGCGCGATCTGTTTCGCCGTGATCTGTACGCGAAACAGCGGGCCGCCGCCGGGATTCAGTTTTTGATGGTCGATGAATTTCAGGATACGGACCCGGTACAGAGTGAGATTGTGCGTTCGCTGTGCGGCAAAGAATTACTGACGGGCAAACTTTTTCTGGTAGGCGATGCGAAACAGTCGATTTACCGTTTCCGCCGCGCTGATCCGGAAGTCTTTCATCAACTGCGTCTGGAGATTCCCGAAGCGGGGCGGTTGCCTCTGAGTACCAATTTTCGGAGTCAGCCGTCGATTCTGAATTTTACGAACTGTCTGTTTGCTTCGGCGATGGAACAGTATTACGAACCGTTATCGCCGTTTGATCTGGAACAGCACTCGCCCGGAGCCGGTATTGAATTTCTGTTTGCAGCGCCGGATGATCCGGATGTGAAAGGCGCGGATGCGGTTCGGGAGACGGAAGCCGACTGGATTGCCGCCCGTATCCGCCAGTTACTCGAAGACGAAACGCCGCGAATCTGGGCCAAAAATTCCAAAACGGGCGAACGGGAATTAAAGCGAGTCGAACCGGGAGATATCTGCATTCTGTTTCGCTCCCTGTCGAGTGTCAGCATCTATGAAAAAGCATTGCAGAAACTTGACCTGGATTATTATCTGGTTGGCGGACGTGCTTTTTACGCGCAGCAGGAAATTTACGATCTGAGTAATCTCTGCCAGTATCTGGATAATCCCGATGACGAGTTGAGTCTGCTGGGCGTATTGCGTTCGCCTTTTTTCAGCCTCTCGGATGACACGATTTATTCACTGGTCCGCAACGCAGAGAGTCTATCTGCAGCAATGCAGGTGACACCCCCGGATGAGTTACCACCGCAGCAGAAACGCCAGGTGAATTATGCGCAGAGTGTGCTGGCCGAGTTGCGATCGAAAAAAGACCGGCTGTCGCTGGCCGAGTTGCTGAATCTGGCGTTAGAAAGAACCGGTTATGATGCGGCTCTGTTGAATGAGTTTCTGGGAGATCGAAAAATAGCGAACCTGCGGAAGTTGATTGAGCTGGCTCGTAATTTTGAATCGTCGGGTCTGTTTACGCTGAAAGATTTTGTGCAGCGGATCAGAGATTCGATTCTGGAAGAAAGCAAAGAAGAGCTGGCGGCGACGCTTCCGGAAACCAGTGATGTGATTCGCCTGATGACGATTCATCAGTCCAAAGGGCTCGAATTTCCGATTGTGATTGTCGCGGATCTGGACCGCAAATCTCCGGGCGCGGGGAGTGATCCGTTTCTGCATCCTGAATGGGGGGCCTTACTGGGTCTGCCTGCGGAGCGGGGAACCGTGCCGGAGAATTATGCGTTTAAGATGCATCGTGCGCTGGAGCAAAGGGCCGATGAAGAGGAGACGGTTCGCCTGTTATATGTGGCCGTCACGCGTGCCGCCGATTATCTGATCCTTTCGGCCGGTTTACCTTACGACCGCAGATATCAGTCGCCTTGGATGAAACTTCTCGCGCGGCACTTTGATCTGACCACCGGAACTCCCGCCATCGATCCGTATCTGGGCCGGCTCTCACTGGCGTCGATTCCCGCCGCCCAAATTCCGGAGATCCGCGTGCATCATGAGCAGCCGTCATTCACATTTAAAGCGGAGAAAAAACAAAAGGAATTAAAACCGAGTCAGTTTATTCCCGCATTGGAACAGGCGGCTCCGGCAGACTTTCCGAACGCATACGGGCAACTCTTGCCTCAACGTGGTGCGCGCACGCATGTGAGTGTCTCGCTGCTGGAAGTGATTGACGCGGATCTGCAAACATCGTCTCCCCGCTGGCAGGGAGAGTTGGTTACTGATGCGTCGCTCACAGCGGAGGAAGCGACACAACTGGGGACATTAACGCATGCCGTCATTGAACGACTGGAACCGGATCGTCGCGAACGGGCCACTCAGATTATGGAGTCGGTTCTTTTCGAACAGCCGACACTGGTTCAGCAGAAGCTGCAGCCTTTGATCATGCAACAGATTTCAGCCTGGTATGATTCTGAACTCTGCGGGACACTGAGAACAGCGAAAGTGCATTACCGGGAACTCGATTTTCTGTTGCGCTGGTCCGGAAGTGAAAAAGCAGGAGCGAGCACTCCGATTACGATCACCGGGACGATTGATGCGCTGTTTCAGACGGGCGAAGGTCGATGGGTGCTGCTCGACTATAAAACCGGGTCACGCCTTGCGCAAATGACGGAAGAACAACTGATTGAAGAGTATGAATTTCAGTTGGGAGTTTATACACTGGCGGTGGAACAACTCATTGGAGGCAGGCCAGCTTCAGTCGGTCTGGCGGTGGTGCACGATACCGTCCGTTTTGTGGAATTCGATTTGAATGAGACGCGCCTGAATGAGATATGCGGAAGGCTTTCGCAAGCTGTTTCCCACTTGAATCAACCTATGCCAGCGACAGAAAGTCGTTAACAAATTCCATGTCCAGCGAGTCACTTTCCGAACTTGATTGCTTTCAGCAGCTGTATCAGTCTCCTGAGATCTTTGCATTAATTCAGCAGCATTCCGGCTCGGAATTCCATCTGCAGAATCAGTTAAGGAAAAAGTATCCGGACGATCTGGTGCGTGCTGCGTTGACCCTGGCGGAATTACGGACACGCGGTCGGGCGAAATTTTCCCAGGCCGACCAGATGTGGTTCGACCGCAAAAGCCTGGAACAGTCAACGCCGGAACTGGTATCACGCCATAAAGCAGCCCGCTTTTCCGGAACGGTTTACGATTTTTGCTGTGGCATGGGAGGCGACCTGATTGCACTGGCAAAACAGGCGACCGTCATCGGCGTAGATCTGGACCCGGTGCTGTGCCAGTTCGCGTTATGGAACAGTGAAGTGGTTGGCCTTTCTGAAAATGTCAGTGTATTGAATTCTCCCCTTGAAGAAATTCAGGACCGTGAGGGGCGTTTGCACATTGATCCCGATCGGCGGCCTCATTCGGGCGGAAAAGTCATTCGGATCGAAGATTATCTGCCGGGTCTGGAAACGTTACTGACGCTGATTCAGGAGTTCCAGGGCGGGGCCATCAAACTCAGTCCGGCCAGTAATTTTGCAGGCAAGTTTCCCGGAACCGAAGTGGAACTGATCAGTCTGAATGGCGAATGTAAAGAAGCCACCATCTGGTTTGGCGATCTGGCAGGTCAGCAGGAATATCGGGCGACTGCCATTTCGAAAACGGGCGAAGTCGAGAGTGTCGCTGGCCATCCGCTCGATGCGTTTGTGAGTATTACAGAACCGGGGGCTTATATTTACGATCCCGATCCTTCGGTTGTGCGTTCCGGTTTGCTGGATGTGGCGGCAGCCCCGCTTTTGCTGAGCCGACTCGATCCGGAAGAAGAATATCTGACATCGACCGAACCTGTCGAATCTCCCTTTTTCCGACGCTTCAAAATTCTGGCAGAGTTGTCGAACAATGAACGCGAGATCCGAAAGTATTTTCGGACTGCGTCTTTCGGGCAACTGGAAATCAAATGTCGGCGGATTCCCGTTGCGATTGAAAGCCTGCGTCGCAAATTGTCTTTGAAAGGGGATGCAGCGGGAGTTTTAATTATCGCCCGCCTGCAGGGAAAAGCCCGCGCTTTGATTTGTGAACGCGAGTAAGCTCGTCGTTTGCTTCCTGTCCCCGGCATCAATAAAAAACGGGAGCCATTACTGACTCCCGTTTGATTCATTATGAAACTTCAGGTTTGTTCCACTCTCGATTACTGTGCCTGTCGAAACTGGAATTTATCCATGGGCAGCAACTGTTGTGGAGCCCCCGGTGTGGTATTAAACACGAAGGAGAAGGCGTAGCAGATTACCATGCCTGACGACATTTCTGCGACATATAATCCGCCGTCTGCAAACTGGGCACGTCCTTGCGCGGGTAAATTGACATCACCCGAAACGATGACGTAATGTGGTTTCGCAGTAGGATCGACGCTAAAGTCGGCTGCCAGATTCCGAAAATAGGCATGGGTAAATTTGCCCGTACGCGAGTTCAAAACAGCGCCCTGCAGACGCCCAGTCAGGAAGTCGAGTACGAAAACTCCTTCCGCATTCCCACTTCGAGTCGGCACGGTTGTAATTGCAAACCGATCGCCGTCGCGGTCTGTTGCGACTGCGAATGCAGGTTCATGCGGCCAGAAATAGGACATGCACATGCCGCAGATTACGCCGACAGCCAGCCACAAGAATGAACGTTTCCCATTTAGATTTTTCACCACAAATGCCTCCGAGTGTTCTTTGTAACCAGGTAGAGCGTGTGCTTGAGCACAGCCTACGATTTGATAGCAGTCAAGAAGTTGAAGTTCAAACACGGTGTGTGCTCGATTCGGTCTGAACAGAGACCGACAGTATTATTGTACACAAAAACTTCGAATGCTGCCAGACTTGATTCTAAAGGAAAAAAAGGTTGTTTCCGGGCTGGAAAATGATTGTTTTTTGCCGGGATTTCGCTCTGGAATTCACATTGGTTGTAATTCCGATCGAGCAAAAGTATGCTGCTTTGTACGTAACTGCCCTCAGGACTGGTCAGATTCAACATCGCGCTGCTCAACTCTAACTCGACTGTTCGTACGGGTATAGAATGAATCATCAAGGGGAAGGAATTCAACAATGGAAACAATGAACGGTCAACTCAATCGTAAATTGCGGATGGCTCTTGTGGGGGGAGGACAGGGTTCGTTTATCGGTCGGGTGCATTCCATTGCCGCCTGTCTGGATAATCGTGCAGAGCTGGTGGCAGGCGCCCTGTCTTCGAATCCGGAAAAGGCGAAAGCATCAGCGCCCGCCTATGATATCAAGCCGGACCGCGCCTACGGTTCCATTGAAGAGCTGGTCGAAAAGGAGTCAGCACTGCCCGAAGACCAGCGGATTGATTTTATCAGCATTGCGACCCCCAACTTTACTCACTTTTCGATCGCCAAAACGGCTGTGGAAGCAGGCTTCAACGTGATCTGCGATAAGCCGATGACGTTCGATCTCGCGCAGGCGGAAGAATTGAAGTCACTGGTTGAAAAATCAGGTGTTGTGTTCGCCGTCAGCCATAATTACACCGGTTATCCCCTCGTGCGCATGGCGCGGGAAATGATTCTGAATGGCGAACTGGGTGAGATTCAGGCCGTGCGCTCCAATTACATTCAAGGCTGGTTGCGATCCCGTCTGGAAGAGGAAGATCAGAAACAGGCTGCCTGGCGGACCGATCCTGCCAAATCGGGCGCAGCGGGTGCGTTTGGTGATATTGCCACACATGCCTACAACCTGGGCCGTTATATGACGGGGCTGCTTCCGGCGGAAATTTCCTGCAATTTGAAGATCTTTGCACCGGGACGTCAGCTTGATGATTATGGTCACGCCGTCATTCGATTTCAAAATGGTGCTTTAGGAACGGTCACGGCCAGCCAGATTTCACACGGTCGTGAAAATGATCTGTTTATTGAGATTGATGGAACAAAAGGGGCGCTGGCCTGGCGGCAGGAAGAACCGAATCAGATGATCATCCGCCGCAACGGTCAGCCGCATGCCGTTTATACGCGCGATCCGAATGCCCCGTTCATGAATGAATCAGGGGCTGCCGCTTGTCGTTTGCCTGCCGGCCACCCCGAGGCATTCTTCGAAGCATTCGCGAATATTTATCGTAGTGCCTTTGATGCGATGATCAATCGAATTACCGGGCTGCCTTTCGAACCGAAGAACACGATATATCCCAACGTGTATGATGGTGTAGAGGGAATGTTCTTTATCCAGCAATCGGTTGCCAGCAGTCATGAAAATGGTGCCTGGCTTCCGTTTCAATGTGAAAGCGCCCGCAGTTGATGTGAAACCGCGTAAATCGCGCGATCTCATTCAGGTACATTTATAAAGAGAATCGGGAAGCGGGTGTTTCATGAGGAACCTTCCACTACATTATCAAATTCTCATTGCTTTGATTGCAGGGACCATTCTCGGTTTTCTTTTTAATCCTGGCGAAATTGTTCTTGAGAACCTTTCGTTAACCATCAGCCGATCTGAATCAGGCTATCAGGTGATCGAAGAGCCTGTGGAGCAGGATCCGAAAACATTCCCGTTCAAGGACCGTGCTGAATTGCTGGCGCGTTATCCCGAACTGAAGAGTGTTTTCGGCGAAGGAGATCTCGCACAACCGGTGACCGTAGAAGTGACCCGGCGGTCGCTCCACATTGTTGATACTGCAAAACAGGTTGAACTCAACTACCAGCGGAGCGTGGATCGGAAGATCATCGTTTCCTCATATACTGCGGCCAGTGGTGAGGAACTCGCTAAAAAATATCCGCAGTGGGCAGCCGACTATCAGACATATGGCACTGGCATTTCGCAAAAGGTGATGGCGATTTCCAAATGGGTTGGCGATTTGTTTTTGCGGCTGTTGAAAATGATTACCATTCCCCTGATCGTGACTTCCTTAATCACAGGCATTGCAAGTCTGGGAAATGCGACTCGATTCGGGGCACTGTTTTCCCGCACGATTCTGTATTATCTTTCGACGAGTCTGCTTGCCATTTTTACGGGGATTTTTGTCGTGAACCTGATCCGCCCCGGAATTGGCGCGGTTCTGCCGGGAGGCAGCGGCAGTCTCTCTTCAGGCAGGGAATCTGTGGGGTCCATCTTTCTGGATATGATCGATCGTCTCATTCCTACAAACATCATCCATTCGTTAGGGGAAGGGGAGTTCCTGTCGATTATTTCGTTTAGCATGCTGACCGGAATATTCATTATTCTCGTCGGCGGTAAACATGCCAAAGTGCTGACCGATATTTTTCAGGCCGGCTTTGAAGTCATGATGCGGATGACGATGTTTATTATCAGCCTGGCTCCGATTGGAGTGCTGGCATTTATGGTGTATGCCGTTTCGTCACAGGGACTCGAAATTTTTAAGACTCTGGCCTGGTACATGGTGGCGGTTTTCCTGGCTTTATTGATCCATGCGGTGGTGATATTACCTTGCCTCCTGAAATTTGTGGCACATCGTTCACCACTTGAGTTTGCACGCGCGATGAGCCCGGCGTTGATGACTGCTTTCTCGACCGCTTCTTCGAATGGTACGCTTCCGTTAACAATGAGCTGTGTGGAAGAAAATGCGAAGATTTCCAACGAGGTCAGTTCGTTTGTGCTGCCGTTGGGGGCGACGGTGAATATGGATGGCACCGCTTTATATGAAGCGGTCGCCGTGCTGTTTATTGCGCAGGCTTACACAGGTGTGGTCATGCCGCTGTCGGATCAATTGCTGGTTGCGATTACGGCTTTGCTGGCCAGCATCGGTGCTGCCGGTATTCCGCATGCGGGTCTGGTGATGATGGCGATTGTTTTACAGGCGGTCGGCCTGCCTCTTGAGGCGCAGGGCGTCATCATTGCGGTGGACCGGGTGCTCGATATGTGTCGCACTTCCGTCAATGTCTGGAGCGACGCCTGTGGCTGTGCAGTGATCGAACGTTACCGCTAGGGATCTGTGATGTTCGATTTGTGCTTCTAAGTTAACACGAAGCTGCGAAAATCGAGGCTCAGTGAGGATATTCCGGGGTATAACCGTTCCAACCGTCACAATCAGGCTCGGGGGTATTTTGCCAGTCCTGCACTGTCGATAGAAGAAAACAGGGCAATCCGCTCGCGATTTCGCATTTTCTGTATTGGCGTCTCTTGGATCAGGTGAAATGGAACAGACTCTCACCAAACCTCTGGAATGGATTCACAGCACCTGTGATCAGTTTACGGAAATCACTGGATGGCCGATGCGATTTACGCCTGCCAAACCGGGAGAACGAAAATCGCTGGAAGCAGAGCTGTGTCAGAGTGAGAAATACTGCTGGTATGAATCGATTTCAGATGGCAAACGATGTCTGGGTTACCTCTATCTGACTCTTCCTGAAGAATCGGCTAACGATCATTTATTTGTAACCGCCATTAAGTTTGCGGAACTGGTGGGGGGACTGATTTCCCGCATCGAAACCATGAGTTCGTCGCTGGAAGTGAAAAGTAAAGAAGTCACCACGCTGATGGATGTCGGGCTCTCGGTTACCAGGCAGGAAGGCTTGCAGGACGCCTTGCAAAAATTGCTGGAGGCGGCTTTGCAACTGACCGGACTCCGCTCTGCCGGCTTCTTTTTGCTGAATTCCGAATCGAATCAGTTATCCCTCAGGGTTCAGTATTCGCTGTCACCGTTCGAGATCCCCTTTCATCGCAGAAAGTTATCAGAATCTCCTCCCGATCTGGAAGCATTTTCCGAAGAAGGGGTGATGATCAATCGGCAGGAGTCCCCGCACCTGTCCCGCTGGCTTCCGGAAGGTTGTTTGACGGGAATCTGTGTCTCGGTGCAATCCGATTCCGGGCCGTTTGGAACGCTCTGGGCATTTGACCGACGTGCCCGTCACCTGAAAGACCGGGATATCCACGTATTGAAATCAATTGGCGCCCAGGTGAGTACCATTCTGGAGAGAGCCGTATTAATTAAGGAAAGCCAGAATCAGATTCGCCTGAAAAAAGAACTCAAGGTGATCTCCGAATCGTTTCCGGCTGAGCTTGCCCATGATTCCTCTCACGATCGTGCCTTTCAGGCTGCCGTCCAGACAATCAGCCATCATGAAGTCGGGGGTGATTTATGCGAATTCGTCACGCTGGCACCACATATCACCTGTTTTGCACTGGGTGATGCATCGGGCGACAGCATTCCCGCTGCGGTGGTCATGGCGTCGGTCAGGGGAGCGTTACGTACGCTGACAGAAGGACCGATTGAACAGGCCAAAGACACGCGATTTGTTATCGGCCGGATTAATACTTCCTTATATCACACGTCGCTGCCGCATCAGTTTATGAGTATGGTTTATGGTGTGATCGATACGCAGAATCGCACTTTTACCTACACAAACGCAGGGCATCCTGCTCCATTCTGGGTGCATAAAGGAAAAATCACCAGTTTGATTTCCCACGGGATGTTACTGGGAGTTGCGGAAAAGAACGATTACGACTATTCCGTGATCCCCATTTGCACGAATGATATGGTTGTGGGTTTCAGCGATGGCATCAGCGAGGCCATGAGCAGTGAACGAAAAATGTTTCGCTCGGATGGAATCATGAAAGTCCTCGCGAATCACACCGAAGATACTGCTGAAGAAGTGATGCAGGGAATCTGGACCAAATTGCAGAAACATCTGGAAGGCGGAAATGATGGGGATGACCGAACGCTGATGGTAATTAAGTTTGCCCACAACGTTGATTGATTCGATTCAGAAAAACGCACCGGAATCGCGCTAACCGACGATTCGAAATTTCGGACGCTCTCCGCCGGGACGTGAACCTGTCTCATCGGACCATTCTTGCGGTGCTTCATCAATAATTTCAATATTCGAATCGTGGTCTGTGGTCCGCGACAATTTCAAAACCGGTTTGCTGGTGATGGTTTTTTCGGAAGCATTGTTTTTCAGTGATGGCTGTTGAATCCAGCGATTGATGCGTAATACCTGCGAGCGGGGCGCCATAATGGGGAAATGCGAGCAGCGGAAACTGTTTTGCATTTCGTTCTGCCACATGTCTGCTAATTGAGTACCGAGTAAGGAGAGGTTCAGATGCGACTCTCCGTCGTGAATTGACTGTTGAATCATACGGGTAATTAACGCCGTTACGGTTTCCTGGGGAACATTACTCCGATGGCCTATCGCCAGGTAGTCTGTTCCTGCGGCGTGCTGCAATCCATAGGCACAAGCGGCCAGAGAATGATTGATAAACAGCGCATCGATCCGCGCCATGCCTGAACGGACTGCAGGGCCATGAATATCCCGCAGGAAGGCCAGCTTTCTACTTTGTGAATCGTGGCCGCCGGCGAGCGTGGTCTGGTTGCCGAGGGTGAAATTCATCTGTTCAAATTCTGTCCAGAGATCCCAGCGCGGATTCCATCCGGGGGTCAAAGGGTCTTCCAGTCGCGATCGATAAAAGGCGAGACGCCCGGTCGCTGCTGTGATCCTTTCGGCAGTTTCAATGAGCTGTTGTGTTTCGGGTGAGCGACTGTCGAGATAGGCATACCAGCTTGTATCCAGAGTATTCACCAGCGGCAGCGCTTGCCAGAGGGCCTGACTTCCCTGAAATCCGACCGATTTAAACGCATTCGCAGTGCGTCCGTGATCATGGCCTGCCTGATCAACATACCGAAAGTCGATCAGATCCCAATCGCGTTTGGAATTTTTAAGATGCCGCATGGCTGTGACCATTGTGGCAGCGGGGTTGGAACCGATCTGGCCGTAGAAAGCACCCCAGCTATCCAGGGGATAAGTCAAAACGCGCATCGTTCCCATTTTTGTGGAGACGGGTTTCACGACCAGCGGCACAATGCCGATGATTTTGTTTCCCAGCGTGATTAACAGGACTCGTAACTTGAGCCCTTCGCCGAAGTGCGTCCAGTAATGTTCCAGCCATTCCGGAGAATGAGCGAACGTGACACCTTTGGTTTTGCCCAGGAGAGAACGCCATGCGAGCCGGACATTGTCAATGCGATCAATGTCGTTGATTTCGGCAACTGTGATCATGGTGGCTCCGGTTGTGGCAAAGACGGGAAGAGTTCAAACTTTCATGAAATACACTTTGATATGAGAAACGCAACAATCGTGCCACTGACCCGTGAGACCGCAGGACAGACCTGAATCTCGAACCGGAAATCGGTGTCGAAACGGTCTGCAACGAAAAACCGTTGGGAATATTCCAGTTACGACAGCGCTTGACCACGATTTAAGAACACACCCGAAAGATCAGGCAGTGGACCTTCTCTTTTGGATGTGGTTTTTAATCAACATGAATCTGATTCGGGTTGTGAAAAAACAACAGGCTTGAATCAGCTGCCCAGCTTTTTGAGGGCTGCTTCGGCTGCTTTTTTGACCCCTGGATCTTTGTCTTTGGTAGCGGTTTCCAGAGCCTTTTTAATTTCCGGAGTGTTGATGCCAAATTCTCCCAGACTGATGGCGGCTTCGAGGCGAGCATCAGGATTGGGATGTGCTGTCACAAGTTCTGTCATCGCGGGGGCTGCTGCTTTGGCTCTTTCAGGGCTTGGATCAATTTTGGTTAACGCCCAGAGTGTGATGGCATTTTCGTCGGCACTGTTTTTCTTAAGCTCTTGTTCCAGAATCGGAACGGTGGCTGCGGCTGCTTTTCCAAACCGGGCCAATGCATAAGTGGCAACCACGCGCAACAGGGGATTGTCGGAACTCACGTAGGGGGTGATCAGCGGAATGGCAGAAGCAGCCGGTGGTCCGATTTCTGCCAAAGCGGTGATCAGTTCAAAAACGACCCCCTGATTCTGTTCAACTTGGAGTGCCTGGGTGAGATTTGGAGTTGCTGATTTTGCCAGCGGTCCTGCGAGTGAAATGGCATTCGCTGCTTCTCTGCGGAGCAGGGGGTTTTCCTCAGCAAGAACTTTGATCAGTCCCGGTAATGCCGTCTTAACGATGGCAGGATCGGTCGGATTGGCTCTCAACATCGCCCAGGCACAGACCAGACGAAATCGTTCATCTTCGGTTGAGGTTTCAGCATATTTTTTAATCAGCGGCAGTGCTTTTTTGCTGCCGATTTTTGAGAGGGCATATACGGCGGTATTTCTGGTTTTGCCGGTACCAGTTTCCAGAAGATTCAGCAGTTCAGGCTCTGCTGAGATTGCTGCAGGGCCCATTTCTCCGAGGCTGACAATTGCCGTCTCACGAATCTCAGCATCGTCCGATTTTGTGAGTTTCAATAATTCCGGAATGGCTGTTTTTGAGGAAGCGCCGATTTCGCCCAGAACATGAATCGCCAGCAGTTTCAGACGCGAATCTTTGACTAACATTTCATTTAATGCAGGAACAGACGCCTCGCCGATGGATGCCAGGGCGGATGCGCTGGTGAGTGTTAACGAAGTGGGTCCCGCCTGCATGGCTGCTGCCAGTTGTGGAACAGCGGCTGAAGCATTCGGTCCAATTTCTCCCAGTGCGGCTGCCGCATCGAGCTGGACGTTCAATTCCGTGTCGGAAAGCAGTTTGGTTAATTCTGTGACTGCCGATTTTCCTGCTGCTCCAAAATCTCCAATCGCCAGGGCAGCCTGCGCACGTACGACGGGAGAGGAACTGGTCAGCAATTTCGTTAAGGCGGGGACCACTTCCTCTGGCTTGGCATTGATCGCTCCCAAGGCATGAGCCGCGCGCCAGACGAGGTTCTGATCTTCCGAGTTCAATAATTCCAGTAACGTGGGAATGGCTGCTGCGCCTTGAGCACCCATCTGGGCGATCACATCGCAGATTTTTTCACATCCGGAATGATGATTTTCGGAGTGCTCTTTCTTTAAAGCATCGAGTAAAGGTTTGACTGCTGGTTCACCGATTTCGGAAAGTGCGACGGCCGCATCGGAACTGACTTCATTAATGGAGACGTCAAGGCTGCTGAGTAATGCCTTGATTACCGGATCCAGATTTTCTTTATTTTCCGGATCGACAGACCAGAGCGCCCAGGCGGCAGCAACTTTGATATAGGAATTATTGCTTTCTAATAATGGTGCGATCTGTTTTGCTGCGGGCTTCGAAGCGGGACCTATGAGCCTTAAGGCTTGCAGTGCATTGAACTTCAGAATGACAGAATAACTTCGCAGGATTTTTGTCAGTTCAGGAACAGCCGGGGCGGCAGCCGGACCAATTTTTCCCAGTGCAATGATCGCTTCGCTGCGGGAAGAGACCGAACCGTCTTTCACCACGCGAATCAGCGCGGGGACTGCTGCTTTGGATACCGGGCCAAGTTTTCCCAGTTGATGTGCAGCCAATGCCTGCTTGTCTTCATTTTCACTGTCTAACTCAATAATCAGTGAATCGATGACAGGAGCTTGTGCAGAGACAAAATCGGAAGTGAATAGACAAATCCCTAAAAAGAGTCCTGCTGTTAGTAGCTGACGCATGAGCATAGTTCCTGCTAATCATCGTTGCGAATGCCATATTTTCTGAAAGGTAAAGAATTCACGTTACCTTCTCAAGAAAGACTGGCGAAATTGAAAGGAGAACATTAAACTATAATGTAATAGATATCATGATCTGAGTTCAAAAATCAAGTTATTCTGCTCAGATTCATCAGGAAAACACATAAGCCTTGCCGACACGAATCGAAAAATTCACGTCGTGGATGGTTTATTGTCAATTTATGCACAGAGGTGAGAGATGAGAACCGTGATACGCAAAATAACCCTCTCCGGATTCTGTTTGATCCCCCTGTTTTCTGCAGGGTATATGGCGCAGGCTGCTGGCCCCTTTTTCCCTCGACAAACCGTCTATAATTTCGGGGGAGGCCTCAGCCCTTCGGTCTATTATGGTGGCCGTTGGGGATACGGTGGTGGTTACTACGGGCCTTATAATGGTGGTGGTTATTATGACAACGGCGCTGCTCTCGTTCGTGCACAGGGACAAGCTCTGGAATCGCAATCCAAGGCGATGGTGAATTATCAGGAAGCGAACAGCAA
>NZ_CALFPF010000151.1 GCF_937919775.1 uncultured Gimesia sp. | reverse complement strand
TATTGTTTAAAGGAATTCACAATGAAATTGTTCCTGGATAGTGCCATCACGGATGAGATTAAGCACAGTCTTGAATATTGGGACCTTGATGGACTCACAACAAATCCCAAACATGTTCAAAATTCCGGCAAGCCATTTTTGAAAGTGATCGAGGAGATTGCTGATTTATTCGCCGGTACCGAGAAGCCCGTTAGTGTTGAGGTTAACCCCCACATTACAGATTGGGAACAGATCGTAGAACAGGGGGTCAAGCTTTCTAAAATGTCACCCAACTTCGTCATTAAGGTGGGGGCCAGTGAAAATGGATTCAAAGCGATTCGTGAACTGACCAAACAGGGGATTCGAACAAATGCAACGTTAATCTTTTCTGTCGCGCAAGCATGGCATGCAGCGCGTGCCGGCGCGTACTTTATCAGCCCCTTTATTGGCTGGAAAGAAACCTATGGCGATTCAACGACGACATTTATTTTGGAAGTTGCCGAAATGCTGGATCGACACCAATATGATTCAGAAATCATAGCAGCAGCGATACGTAACGGTCGACAGATTGCAGATGTTGCTCTTGCGGGAGCGCACTGCGCAACGGCAGGACTTTCAGTGTACCAGGAGAGTATGCAAAACCCTTACACAGTACATGGAGAGAATGTCTTCCAGAATGCGTGGGATGCGACACCGAAAAGTTAATGACGATTTGTTTGGTATAGATTATCTCTTTTCCTCATGACGATCATAGCAGGATTCCAGATGTTTACCGTAATTGATAAGAATTTCGGAACAGCTCCATTCCCTTTACTCTGGTGCTTTTTTTGCGTGCTCGTGCTTTGTAGTCACGAAGTACGGGCCGCAACACGATCGGAAAAACCGAATGTGATCATTATTTTTACAGATGATCAAGGCTCGGTCGATCTGAACTGTTATGGGGCCAAAGATCTGATTACGCCTCATATGGATTCAATTGCCAAAAGAGGGATTCGCTTCACACAGTTCTATGCTGCTGCTCCTGTTTGTTCTCCCTCTCGTGCAGGTTTATTGACGGGAAGAATTCCGCAGCGCGCCGGTGTACCTGGAAATGTATCTTCACAGCACGGAAATATCGGTATGCCTGCTGAACAGGTCACAATTGCTGAAATGCTGAAGCAGGCAGGCTATCAGACAGCACATGTCGGGAAATGGCACTTAGGCTACACACCCGAAACGATGCCAAACGGACAAGGATTTGATTTTTCATTTGGTCATATGGGAGGCTGCATCGATAACTATTCACATTTTTTTTATTGGAATGGTCCCAATCGTCATGATCTCTGGAAAAACGGAAAAGAAATCTGGCATGACGGAGAATTCTTTCCCAATCTGATGGTGCAACAATGCCAGAATTATATTGAGACACATTGTGGCAAACCGTTTTTTCTGTACTGGGCCATCAACGTGCCGCATTACCCTTTGCAGGGAACTGATAAGTGGCGTAAGAAATATGCACACATCCCTGCTCCGCGCAATAAGTATGCGGCATTCGTCTCGACAATGGATGACTGTATTGGAGAGTTATTAAAAACACTTGATAAGCTCAAGCTTCGCGAAAATACAATTATCATTTTTCAATCCGATCATGGGCATTCACAGGAAGAGCGAACTTTTGGAGGGGGAGGCAGCGCGGGCCCCTATCGTGGCGCGAAGTTCAGTCTGTTCGAAGGGGGGATTCGTGTGCCAGCCATGATTTCCTGGCCCGGTACAATTGTAGAAGGGGAAGATCGCCATCAACTGGCAACAGGCTGTGACTGGTTGCCAACCATTGCTGAATTAACCGGTACAACGCTTCCACAACATAAACTCGATGGGAAAAGCTTGAAAACAGTGATCGACTCGCCACAAGCGGAAAGCCCACATTCTGATTTCTGTTGGCAGATCGGAAAAAGCTGGGCTGTCCGAGAGGGGAATTGGAAATTACTGGGTAATCCCCGTGATACAAGCCTGCAAGGTGAACTCACTAAAGCTGATCAACTTTTTTTGGTTGATCTGTCGAAAGATATTAGTGAAAAACACAATCTTGCTACGATTGTTCCAGAGAAAGTAGAGCACCTCCAGAAGATTTATGACCGGTATCA
>NZ_CALFPF010000150.1 GCF_937919775.1 uncultured Gimesia sp. | reverse complement strand
GAGTTTGTGACGTTCCCGAGTCAAGGGGTAGATTGATGAAATCAGACTCGCAACCCTGGGCACCTTATGTGCCGACGCCGGAAGAACCGTGGAACCTGGAAAAGGTGGCCCATCTGCACCGCCGCGCCGGCTTTGCTGCGAACTGGGAAGAACTGCACCGCGATCTCAAAGCGGGGCCCGCGGAGAGCATCGACCGTTTACTGCATCCGCCGCCCGCACCCCAGAAATTCCGACGGGTGGCCGACGCGCTCAAAAACATTATTGAGGCTTCCGGAGCCAGTTTTATGGCGGCGGAAAGTTTATCTCCCCTGCAGGCCTGGTGGTTATTTCGGATGACGTTCGGCAGTGACCCGTTGGGAGAAAAATTGACCTTATTCTGGCACAACCACTTCGCGACAGCGATTTCGGGGGTCTTTAACCTGAAACTGATGCTGGATCAGAATGAACTCTTTCGCGAACACGCGCGCGGCAAGTTCGGGGATCTGCTGATCGCCATCGAAGCCAATCCGGCAATGTTGAAGTGGCTCAATGGAGGCGCCAATCAAAAAGAACACCCCAACGAAAACTTCGCGCGGGAACTGCTCGAACTCTTCACGCTCGGAGAAGGCCACTATAGCGAAACGGACATCCGCGAAGCGGCCCGCAGTCTGACTGGCTGGAAACCGGGGCGCGACAACCTGCTGAATGAGACCAACGATTTTTTTTACGACGAAACACTTGTCGACACCGGTCCCAAAACATTTCTGGGACAAACGGGCGTCTGGCGGCACAAAGATATTTTCCGCATCATTCTTCAGCAACCCGAAGCCGCCAAATACCTCTGCCGCCGCCTTTATCGCTGGTTCGTCAGTGAGAGCACCATTCCCGATGACACCCTGATCGAACCGCTGGCCATGCAGATGCGGGCCAGCAATTATTCCATCGAACATGTGGTCGGCATCATCCTGCGATCTCAGCACTTCTTCTCACCAGCCGCCTGTTGGCAGCGTGTCAAGTCGCCGGTCGAATTCTGCGTCGGCACCATTCGCCAACTGGAACCGAAGCGAATTCCCAACCTGTTGCCACTGGTGGCTCTCAACTGTGATCAGCAGGGACAAATTCTATTCAACCCTCCCAGCGTCAAAGGCTGGGAGGGGGGGACGGCCTGGCTCAATTCCAACTGTACTCTGACCAGAATGAACTGGATCGCGGAATTGTTAAACGGCAATCCGCTGTCAGGCTTACCAGCCTATGATCCCACACGCTGGCTCAAAGAACATTCGATCGAACCGTCGCAGGCAGTCAATTCGTTTTCCAAGTTGCTTCTGCAAAACAACCTCAGCCCGGAATCAGAGGCACTCGCGAACCGTCTGGCAGTCAAAGACCAGCAGCAACTGCGCGCCGCCCTGCTGGTGCTGTTACAAACACCGGAATTCCAATTAGCATAGGAGATCAACATGAACTACAGCCGTCGCGAATTTCTGGGACTGAGTTCCACGCTGCTCGCCGCCGTGCCTGCGTTCCTGAAGCAAACCGCCTTCGCCGCCGCGGGACAGGAACCAAAGTCCGACCGGGTGCTCGTCGTCCTGCAATTAACGGGCGGCAATGATGGGTTGAATACCGTGGTCCCGTTCACGGACAAAACCTACCGCAGGCTGCGCCCCAAACTGCAACTGGCCGACGCAAAACTTCATCGACTGAACGACCACATCGGCCTGCATCCCTCTTTGCAGGAATTAAAAAGTCTGTTCGATGAAGAGCAGGCAGCGATCATTCAGAGTGTCGGTTATCCAAACCCCAATCGTTCGCATTTCGAATCGATGGCGATCTGGCAGACGGCTCCCAGCGATCAGAAATTGAGTTCCCAAAAGAGCGTGGACGCGCGAGAAGGCTGGCTGGCCCGCACGATTAATCAGCGTGCGACGGTCGCTCAACAGACAGCAGCGGTGCAGGCATTCAATATCGGCCTCGACGAAATGCCCCAGGCATTGCTCGGCAGCCGCGTACGGGTCCCCTCGATTAAAAGTCTCGCGCAGTTCAAACACAGCACCGGTCTCTTCGATCAGAAAACTCAGCAGGCCCAGATTGCCGCCTGGAAAAACGGAACCGGTTCCACTTCAAACCCGCTCCTGCAAGCGGCCCTGCAAAGTTCACTCGCCGTGCATACGACGGCTGAGCAGATCCGAAAAATCAATCTCGACCAGTCCACTTCGAGCAAGTATCCCGAGAACCCGCTGGCAGAACGACTCCGGATGGTGGCTCAACTGATTCGCGCCGGGTTTTCCACGCCCATTTATTACACCGAACACACGGGCTTCGACACGCATTCAGAGCAGCTCAATTCTCACCGCAATGCATTAATTGATTTGGGACGATCCCTGAAGGCGTTCATTTCTGATGTCAGCAAACACGTTCCGAATCGGCCGGTACTGGTTCTGGTCTTCTCGGAATTCGGCCGACGCGTCGAAGAAAACGCCAGCGCAGGCACCGATCACGGCACCGCAGGCCCCGTGTTCCTGGTCGGCAGCAATCTCAAGTCAGGAGTACACGGCCCCGATCCTGATCTGGAAAATCTGGTTGACGGTGATCCCGTCTTCGGCATCGACTTCCGCAGCGTCTACACCACGATCCTGGAAGACTGGCTGAACGTTCCCAGTCAAACCGTCTTCGGTCAAAAGTTTGACAAACTGGATATTTTGAAGACAACGTGATCCACGTCTCCAGGATATTTACTACCACGAAAAACACGAAACAGAGGATGTTTCCGAATGCATTTCGGCAACTAAAACGTAGGGGCGGTGCCCGCGTGCCCACCCGCCTGGTGAGGCTCAATTCTTTTTACTCTGTCGATGGGACCAGTGGAAGCATTCGCGCGTTGGTAAGCATGCCACCCTGTCCCTGCGGGCGGCCACACAGGGCCGCACCCTACGACACATTCAATTCATCCCCCGAATAGACGCCACGATTTCCCCCGGTTAGAATCGAAACTTCAAAAATACTCAACGATGCATGACAACAACGACATCGAAAGGACACTGGTATGAAGGCAGCTCAAGCGTTCGTGATTCTCTGTTTTCTGATCCCCACACTCGCACAGGCGCAATCCGAGTCTGCGAAATCGGAATACTTCAATCAAAAGGTGGCCGATTCGAATCCGTTGCGTAACGAGCAGGCGCGGGAGCTGGATGAATACATTAAACTCATGGCCGCCGACCGGAGCCGGTTTCAGAAATTGTTCCGCCCTGATTATGCTTCACCGGAAGCGTTTGCGAAATCCGCAGAACCTCTGCGAGCCGCGTTCTGTGCCAGCATCGGCTACCCGCCTCCCGGTAAGCGGCCCGACAAGCTGGCCACTTATCAACAGATCGGCGAAGATGCCATCGGCGTGTATTACCGGGCGATGTTCCCGATTCTACCCGGCGTGCATTCCGAGGGGATTTTTATCGTCCCTAAATCCGCAAAAGGAAAAACGCCGTTGATCATCTCCATGCATGGGGGCGGCGGCTCGCCGGAAGTCGCGCTGTTCAACGGCGGCGCGAATTATCACGACATGGTTCGTGGAGCCGTCAAGCGGGGTTACCTTGTTTACGCACCGCAGCATCTGTTTCGGGCCGACGAATTTCCGAAAGACATCCGCCACCAGATCGATGACCGCATGCGACTCATCGGCACCAGTATCACCGCCGTCGAAATCGCCAAGATCACGTATGCCATCGATGAACTCGTCAAGCGTCCCGACGTTGATGCCAGCCGGATTGGGATGGTCGGCCTTTCATACGGCGGGTACTACGCACAGGTCACGCCGGCCGTTGATCCACGGATTAGAGTTTCCGTCTCCAGTTGTTATTTCGGCGTTCAGGAAGGTCGTTATGCAAAAGACGAACTCTCGATTCCCAGCGACTTCCGGTTCATGGATCGAATGACGCTGTTCAACGACGCCGACCTTGTCGCGCTGATCTGCCCGCGGGCGCATCAGATTCAGGCAGGCTCACGCGACAACGCCTCGCATCGCGAAGCAGGAAAACAGATCGCCCCCCGTGCGGCTACCTTTTATGAGAATCTGAACCTCAATGACCGCTTCGAGCACGTGATCTTCGAAGGGGGACACGAATTCAACGACGCAGCCGCCTGGGCGTTTGTCGAAAAAAATCTGTGAGGTTGTGTTGCAGAATCACCGTTCCCCGATTCGAAACACATTCAGTTCGGCGTCCAGATCGCTGACTACGTAGAGCCGTTTTGACTCCACGTCGACAGCGATCCCTTCCGCATCCCGAATGGTGCGGCCCGTCTGACTGTTCTTCAAAGCGAAACTCTGGATCACCGTTCCGCGCCGTCGGTCATAGGTA
>NZ_CALFPF010000149.1 GCF_937919775.1 uncultured Gimesia sp. | reverse complement strand
CACCAGCGTAGAGCCGATAGGTCGAAAAATGTGAGTTATTCGGACCAGGGATAGAGAGTCTCACACTCGCGGTTGCCCAGTTCACTTTCAAATCGGAAAGATCCTGCTGGACTGATGAATCCGGTGAGCTGTAAAACGTGATTTTGCCTGCGATGGGATGTGGATACTGAACGGTGGTGTCAGCCAGACTTGTCGACCCGGAAGGAAATGTCACGAACCGTTTTCCCAGGTCCTGCATGAAGGCCCTGCGAACGGAGGAATACCAGGCAGGGTCCTGGTACATTTTCAAACGATCATTTAACCAGATATTTCCATCAATCCGGTCGCAAGGGTCGAGTGTGAGTGAATAATAACCTGTTTCAGCAAACAGGGCATATTGTTGGATGAGATCATAATTGCCTGGGTTGGCAGCCTGATCGATGGCACTTGCGGAGTCGCCGGTCAGTATGGTTCTGCCATTCAGACGAGGCACCAGACGGACTTTTGCCGTGATCTGATATTCCGTCCGCATATTATTATTTTCAGCGGACGTCCAGACTCCCAGAGAATTCACCTCGAGTTCTAACACGGAGTCGATCGAATCGGTGGGGGCATTAAATGAGACCGTGTAAGTGCTGCTGCCATCGGCGTCGGTGTGAAAAGTACGCTGGTATTGATCGCTGATCCCCGTCCAGTCGAGTGAAGTCATCCGGTTGAGTGCATCGGATATACCTGCGCGGGCAGCGTTCATGGCCTGATCACGCCGGGAACCGTTTTCGGAAATCTGTGTGAGTACGCTCTGAGTTTGAATAAAGGAATACGTTAAAACCAGAGACATGCTTAAGGCGAACATCACCAGAATTAAAGAGACACCCGAGCGGGATGCGCGCACGCTCTGCGACAGTCGGTGTTGACGAACACCGTCCGGCTGAGGAATGCTTACGTTCTCATGTTTAAGGTGTATACGCATATAACCTCGAACTGGATCCGAAGAACGGGAGTGCGGTTGGTGAATTCACGTCGTTCAGTGACGTACGCTCTGTGACTTCAAACTGTACCTCATAATTGACGGTCGCCTGCCGTAAGCCGCTGCTGGCACTGGCTGTTCCCTGCGGCCAGGGGAGACTCATCCAGGCACTGGTGCCGGGTGCGACTCCGCTCAGGCTGGTATCAGAGGGCGATTTGACAAGATCAAAACGAATATTTCCGATAGCAGCCCCCCAGGGTCTTCCCGACAGCATATACTGACTGCTTTTCACCCGGTTACTCAACAATGCCGATTCCGCAGAACTAGATGTAATTGCGGAACGGATTGTGTTCTTGAACGAAGAACTGTTGAAATCAATGGAAGCATTTACCGCCGGTAATGCGATCTCCACAAAATTGTGCGAATCGTTGGGATCGATGGTATAGATTAATAATTCATTGATGGTAGGCAGACGTGTCAGCATACCTTGCTCGCTGATGCCTCCAGTACGGCCCCCTGTCCAGACAACGAGTGTGTCCGGAATATCAATGCTGTTCCAGGTGTGCGTGACGACCGCCAGTCCAACCTGAGGAGGTTGACCGCTGATCTGATAAATGCCTGCTTGCGAGACCATCATTTTCATGCGATCAAATGCCGCCGTGATTTGCGCCTGGGAATCTTCAATTCCCTGCGTATGTTTCCAGGCGGTTTGCGTGGCGGTCACAATTCCACCGAGTGCGACGATCAGGATGGAAGAAATGGCCATCGACATCAGCAATTCAACGAGCGTCAAACCACGTCGATTAAACTGTTTTCGAACGGCGCAGGAATGCACACAGTCCTGCTCAATGAAGAGAGGACTTCTGGAAAACACGCGTGGTGCTGCAATCGAATTGTCAGTGTGAAAGAGGTACATAACTAAATATTCGTGTTGCTTCTGTTATCTCGAGACTGGGCGAATCAGAATTGACCGCCAGTTTGATTTTTACGGTGACTCTGCGATAGTCCGTATTGTCGGTAGTGACAATCCAGCCGGCGCTGTTATCGGGAGTGATGCGTTCCACGGTTACTTCCCGCGTAAGTCTGTTTAAAAACTCAGTGTCCGGTACGAGCAGGCTGGGACGTGCAATCGGATAGTATCCCAGAACCGTGACCGTTTCTTTTCCCAGGGCCACACCGTTTTTATTTACCGGCGGAGAAGACGACCAGTTCTGATAGTCATCCAGATCATCAAAATACTGTCGCGTAATTTTGTACGCAGGACGCGTGTCATTGGATGTTGGAAATCGGACGGCAGCAAGTTCATCCAGCATTTGATCTGCCAGGCCTGTGCCGATCGTTTTATTCAAGGCCGAGTAACTGCTGCCCAGAGAGGCACCGATGGCTGTGAAAAGAGCGGTTCCGGCAATCGCTGTGATTGTCACAGAGATCAGAGATTCGATCAGCGTTATTCCGGTGCGGCGGGATCGCTGCAACCACAATTTTCTGGTTGCCATGAGCTCTTCCAGTTCAATTCCGCTCGAGGGTGCCGACCTGCATGATGTCGGAGATCACTTCTCCAGACAGAACGCATTTCCTGAATATCAAGCACCATCAAGGCAGATGGTTTCAAGACAAAAAAAGCGCGGCAAGGTCCCCTCAAAGCTCCCAGCTTTCCTTGCCGCGCTATAGGTCCTCGCCTCTTTCAGAAGCGGAGGAAATAAATTTGATTAGTTCGTTGAGAGGTTTAGCAGCCCCTCTCTGCCAATAAAAATAGGTCACGATAATCGTTAGTCAAACGGATTTGGGCAAGATCTTCAGAAATTCGATTTTCTCCGATATATTTCGGAACATTTCCCCGCTTACAGAGCCGGGAGAATTGGTAAAATCGCTACAGCTGAAGGAGGAGAGGTCCGTGCGGCGCCGGATTCGTGGCGGAAACACATCGGATTGTGAACCGGAACGCGAAAGAGAGAATTATTGTTTCGCTTGTTCAATCAGTGATTTGGATGATAAAGCAGCCTCGCGCAACACTTCGCTTGTATTGGTGTCATTAATCAGGGATTGAATCTCTGTTAACGTTGTTTTTGCAGGAACTCCGATTTGTCCCAGGACCTTGATTGCCGCCAGTTGCACCTCACCATCTGTATCATTCAAAGCCGCTTTGATGGCATTCAATTGCTCGTCCGAATGAGAATCGAGGCTTCCCAAGGCATAAATGGCGGTAAGACGGGTATTGGGATCTGCGTGGCTCGCCAAAGTGATCAAAACAGGTGTGGCTTTGTTTCGATATTCAGGAAAGTGTGTGAGTGTTGAAGCGGCATTCACCCGGGTAAAGGGAGATTCATCCTGCAGTGCTTGTTCGAGAACCGCCGCTGCGTCCTTCGCTTCCGGTCCCAGGCCAGCCAGATACATGCTGGCCAATTCGCGTGCTGCCGGTTCTGAGCTGGTCATTTCTGCGATCAATGTAGGTATCGCCGTTTTCCCGAAGGCACTTAGTTGCTTGTCTGCCTTCAACCATTCATCAGGATCGGGTTCAGAGCGAATCGACAGCAGTTTCTGGAAGACCGCTTTGACTTCCACCTGCGGATCAACGGGCTCAATCGGCGGTGCTGCTGTTTCCGGAGCTGGTTCGGCAACCTTGTTTGAGGTATCGGCTGTGAGATCGTTTCCAATCGCAGAGGAATTCGCGCTGCTCTTCCCGGCTGCAGAGTCTGCAGAACCGCAGCCATGAAGTATTGGGAAAGAAATGAAAGCACAAATGATGGTTGCTACTTGAAAACCGTTCATGCCACTGGAGTCCATTCGCTCAAAAATCCGTTGAAATAGTTGTTTCATAGCCGAATCATAGCGGATTCTCTACTTTATGTGGAGAGAAATTCAGAAT
>NZ_CALFPF010000148.1 GCF_937919775.1 uncultured Gimesia sp. | reverse complement strand
GCCCGGTTATCGCCGCGCAAAGCCTCGGAGTTCAAAGCTGGAACCGTTCCTGCCAAGGACTTGTTGCGTTTCCCACGCGATATCAATTCGAATGCCCTCGATCTTGTCCTTAACGACAAGTTGCCAGCGATTATCGTCGCCCACGTAGGGATGTTGGTTCTGGGGCAGTTCGTCGCCAGGGAAGATGAGATTGAGGTCGAGGTCTGAACAAGGCCGTTCCGTCCCTTGTGCGACACTCCCTATAAGCACCACGGCGCAGTCAGGATGAATGGAAGCGCATACCTCAAGCAAGCCAGGAATAATTCTTTGATGGACACTCATCGAACTGCAGCCTAACTATTGATAGACAGAATTTAATTCTGCTTCAACTTATCAGGATTTCTGTCTATTATCAATTGAAAACAATGCATTAGCGTTCACTTTCAGGGTTGTTCAGGGAGACCGACATGACAGCAGATGCTGATCCTCTCCACTCTATCAGGATCATCTAACATGACTATTGTAGTTACTCCTTGACCAGATGCGTCAGCAGTTGAGGACAATGTGAACTCGCTTTGGTGAAACAACTAATGCGTCGAACCGAGCGAAAGATATTTCCGAGAAAATGTATGGCTTCTCAGGACACTTGTAGTATCCGTTTTATGGTTCGTTTTGAATTACTGTCCTGTAAATGACGAGTTTCGCGAACAGAATTAAGTGGGCGGACTGACAGGGACCATTTCCAGATCAGATCGAAGTGATGCTAAACCGTTTAACGGTCGTTTTACTGTTTGGTCTCAAAAACAGAACATCTGTCGGCACTTGAGCCTGTGCTAGTTCGACTGGATAGAGAACCAGTCTTCGGAACCCGGGGGTTCCTCACAGAGAAAGTCTACGCAGAAACCGAGTTGGCCGCTGAAAAATAATTCGCTCGGCAACGATTCCCGGATTTCAACAACGGAAGGACAACAAAAGTGGAGAAAAATCACTTCGTTTTAGACACGGGAAACCGCAGCGGATACAATGAAAGGCAATCCATGCCTGGAGCGGTTCCAGATTGATCCATATGGGAAATCTCGGGGTACAAGATCAACTTCCATCGCATCACTACATGAGTCTGTTTTGCCATTTGTCTCATTTTACTGATTTGCACATTAAATTGGGTCCCAATGAAATAACATCAGGCGGGTAACAAACACGTGAATTGATTTCAGAACGAATCTCATTCACAGTGAGGAGAAGAAATGGAAACCTCGGAGCAAATTGAAT
Organism: uncultured Gimesia sp.; assembly: GCF_937919775.1. Lineage (GTDB taxonomy): Bacteria > Planctomycetota > Planctomycetia > Planctomycetales > Planctomycetaceae > Gimesia. The sequence goes on along the minus strand of NZ_CALFPF010000148.1, from coordinate 372 downwards.
CCATTGCCATCCTGTTCCTGGTGATGGCAAATATGCTATTCCTGCTCCTCTATCTGCCTCTCAAACAGGCTGATTTGTGGGAACCAACAAAAGCATTTGGCGTAACGGTCCCCAACTGGAGCTATCACAAAAGCATTCGTGCCTTCTGGCAGAAACGCCAACAGGTTGATCCGCAGATCAGGAAAACAATCTACTGCTATCTGTTCTGTGCTATTGGCTGCTTTGTCCTGTCTCTCATTTTGCTGGCAGTCAGCCTCATATTGCTCCCGGTGAAGTAAGATCCGTCAAAAAATAATCCGGAGCCAAAATTACTTTTTACTCTGCTTCGTGATGTGATACGATTTCCAACGCTGGTTGATAATTTAGAACCGT
>NZ_CALFPF010000147.1 GCF_937919775.1 uncultured Gimesia sp. | reverse complement strand
AGGCAGAATTGCAAAGTTTCTGAGGATGGCTAAACTTACTCTATTATTATAGAGATCACTGACAGGATACCTGTTTGTTTGTTACGATGTGCGGCCGGGGAAATTGCCCTGTTGCGCTGTAAATCGAATTTTTGACCGGGCCTTTGTGCCCATGACCAATTAGGAAGACCGGACACAATGCCTCGTTACGACGCCAAGCGGATCGAAACCAAATGGCAGACATATTGGGATCAGCACGAAACATTCAAGACTGGAGATTTTGTTGAAGGCAAAGAAAAGCTCTATGTCCTTGATATGTTTCCCTATCCGTCGGGCGATGGTTTACATGTCGGTCATCCGGAAGGATATACGGCGACGGACATCGTCTGTCGTCACGCCCGCATGCAAGGCAAACAGGTGTTGCATCCGATGGGCTGGGACGCTTTTGGTTTGCCGGCTGAACAGCACGCCATCAAGACCGGCACCCCCCCCCGGATTACCACCCAAAAAAATATCGATACGTTTCGTCGTCAGTTAAAGATGCTGGGATTCAGCTACGACTGGAGCCGCGAATTTTCCACGACGGACCCGGAATACTTCCGCTGGACGCAATGGATCTTTCTGCAGTTGTTTCATTCCTGGTTCGACGGCGAATGTAAATGGACGGGCCCCGATGGTAAAAAACGCGTGGGACGTGCCCGGCCCATCAGCGAATTGCCGATTCCCGCAAAAGTGAACGCCGCGGGCGAAGAAGCAGTCCGCCGCTATCAGGACCGTCAGCGGTTGGCCTATCAGCACGAAGCGCCAGTCAACTGGTGCCCGGCTTTGGGAACCGTATTGGCGAATGAAGAAATCATCGACGGAAAAAGCGAGCGAGGCAGCCATCCGGTCGAGCGCATTCCGTTGCGTCAATGGATGTTGCGCATCACAAAATACGGAGACCGGTTGATCGACGGCCTGGAATGTCTGGACTGGTCTGAGTCAATCAAGTCATTGCAGAAAAACTGGATCGGCCGCAGTGAAGGGGCGGAAGTCGATTTCTTTGTGGGCTCCGCAGATCAAAGTGCTGATTTGGATCAGGCTTTTGCAACATGGAAAAGCACACGCGGGGAAGCGGGTTTTCCGGAAGAGACTGAAACAGACGTTTTACGGATTTATACGACCCGCCCCGATACCTTATATGGGGCGACCTACATGGTGTTGTCGCCGGAGCATCCGTTTGTCGATCGCTTAACAATCGCCGAGCAGAAAGCAGCCGTTGAAACATATCGGAAAAAAGCCGCGCTCAAAAGCGACCTGGATCGAACCGATCTGGCAAAAGAAAAGACAGGCGTATTTACCGGCAGCTATGCGGTCAACCCGGTGAACGGTGAGAAAGTTCCGGTGTGGATTGCTGACTATGTTTTAATCAGTTACGGCACCGGTGCGATCATGGCGGTCCCTGCGCACGACTTGCGTGACTGGGAATTCGCCGTCGAATTCAACTTGCCCATCATTCCCGTCGTGGAGCCACCCGCTGGTTACGAGCCTTCGAAAGATGAGTTGGCGCTCGAAACAGAAATCGAAGGGGAAAAACGTACGCCGTTTTCCGGTTTTGGAAAAGCTATTAATTCCGGCGCTTTTGATGGAACGTCTACCGCGGAGTTCAAAAAACAGCTCACAGCAAATTTAGTAGAGCAGGGGGTCGGCAAAGGGGCCGTCAACTATCGTTTACGCGACTGGCTCTTCAGCCGTCAGCACTTCTGGGGCGAACCATTTCCGATCTGGCATGAACTGGATGCGGACGGCAAGATCACCGGTTTGATGCGTCCTGATTCCGAAGAGAGTTTGCCCGTTGAGCTTCCCGAGTTGAAAGAATTCAAACCGGCCGGCACTCCCGAGCCACCACTTTCTTCTGCTCCGGCAGAATGGTTGTATAAAACCGACGCCGACGGAAAACGTCTCATGCGTGAAGTCAACAGCATGCCTCAATGGGCCGGTTCCTGCTGGTACTATTTGCGGTTTGCTGATCCCCGAAACAACGAACGCTTCATTGACCCGCAGAACGAAAAGAACTGGTTGCCGGTTGACCTTTATATTGGCGGCGGCGAGCATGCGGTGTTGCATTTGCTTTATGCCCGTTTCTGGCATCAGGTTTTGTTTGACCGCGGGTTCGTGGTCTGTCCCGAGCCATTCCAGAAGCTGGTCAATCAGGGCATGATTTTGGGTGATGTCGAGTTGACGGGTTTTCAGACGGCAGATGGTGCCTGGGTTTCCTCCAAAGAGGTCGCGGAATCGGATGAGTCTGAAACGAAGTGGATCGAGAAATCAACGGGCAAACCGGTAAATATCTTGAGCTTGAAGTCGGATCAGGTACAAAAACAGGGTGAGGATTTTACGCTCGTTGAAGACCCTGCCATTTTTGTGAACAGCCGCGCTTATAAGATGTCGAAATCACGGGGCAATGTCGTGAACCCGGATTTTGTGGTTGAGCAGTACGGAGCCGACGCATTACGTATGTATGAAATGTTTATGGGACCGTTGGAAGCGACCAAACCCTGGAGCATGAGCGGAGTGGAAGGCGTCAGCCGATTTCTCGGACGAGTCTGGCGGTTGATGATTGAGGAACGTGTTGAGGACGTCACATTAAGTGAAGCGGTTTCGGAAGAGCCGCCGACCGAAGAACAGTTGCGGATCTTGCATAAAACGATCAAAGCGGTCACCGAAGACATCGCAAAAATGTCGTTCAATACGGCGATCAGCCGCATGATGGAATTTACGAATGCGATGGGGCAGCAGACAGTCCGATCGAAGGCCGTCCTGTCTGATTTTGTGTTACTCCTGTCACCATTTGCACCGCATGTTGCGGAAGAACTCTGGAGTGTATTAGGGCATGCCGACTCGTTGGCGTATCAACCCTGGCCCGAATTTGATGAGGCATTATTACAGGAATCCGTAGTAGAAATTCCAGTGCAGGTGAACGGGAAAGTGCGATCCAAAGTTTCCGTCGCGGCAGACGCCGATCAGGCCACGATGCAGCAGGCAGCCGAACATGACGAAACCATTGCAAAATACCTCGAAGGAAAAACCATCGTCAAGGCGGTGGTCATTCCCGGTCGCATGATTAACTTCGTCGTGAAATAGGACTTAAATCAGGGGCGAAGTGGAGAATGACTTCGCCCCTGTCTGTTCTCAAAACACAACGCAGAGTGATTATGCTTCGTCCAGACGGTACAGAGGTTGGCTGATACCTGTGGTGTCAACGGACCAGGGGAGCCAGGCGAACGAGACTTCATTCACCATTAAGTCCGACTTCCGGGGGCGGACTGGGTATTCTTCGATCTCAAAATCTTCCGGATGAATGGGTTCTTCCAGTTTGTCTAATTCCTGCTGAAACTCTGCTTCCAGTTCGGCGTATTTTTGCTGCTGGATTTCCAGAGCTTCTTTGGCGCGTCCGATGTCGCCGTGCTCTTTGGCGGCTTTTCCCATGTTGCGGGCGGCCGTTGTGGCTTTCTGGACGTTCGTGGCACTCGCGACTTTTCTACCCATGAGGGCACCGAAAATCGTCGTCCCCAGAGAGAGGAATGTGCTCATTTTTTTGTCACTGTATTGAGATTCTTCACGGGCCACGCGCTCTTCAGCGGCGCGGATGCGGTTTTTGATGGTGTCGAATTTGGCAGCATATTTGGTACGCAATTTTTCCATCTGCAAATCACGGTCTTCACGCATCAGTTGCTTGAGTCGCGTGCGAAAAGTGGCCTCGTTTTCGCTGGGATCGGAATACAGTTTGGGGTTGGCACTGAACCAGAGATTGAGCGGACGTTCCTGGTAGAGGTAGGTTTTCAAATCCTTTTCCCAGGTGCGATACTGGGCTGGTCGTGTCAGAGCAGACTCGACTTCGGCAAACTGGGCTTGCGTGGCGGGTTCGTTGTCGTATTCCAGATTGCCGGGAGGAATTTGAGTTGCTTCGTCCCAGAGCGACTCAGGAAGTTCGCCTGTGATCGTGGTCAGCAGCGCCACATCCTGCCAGAGATCGACTTTCGACTTGGCGTCTGCGTAACGTAATTTTGCCAGACCGATGATGCCGGGCCGATAAACGAGGCGGCTGCCTTGTGACAATAATGTCGACGGAGTGAAGATGCGTTGTTTGATCTCAGGCGGAATCAACGGTGGTTGAGTCGAGTCATGTTCTGCAGAGGCAACCATGTTGGGCGCCGTCGTTGTTGTTTCTACTGTCGCTTCCGCCAGCGCGTGCTTACGCGGATCCATCAGTGTTTTAATCTGCATACGCGTGAGCGGGCCGCGCAGGTAAGAAAGTGCCCAGCGGGTATGGAAGACGACGGGCGCATCTTCATGCACATTATGTAACAGAAAAACGCGACTACCCAGGCCGGATAGAATCGCTTCCATTTCCTGACGATGAAACTGGCCGCCGGCTGCCCCCGAAGCACTTTCCAGTCCATCCAGCAGGCGCGCTTTGTCGCGCTCGGTCTGCAGGCGGCCGATGAACCAGGTGCCCGTGTTTGAGAGCCCTTTGTAATCCAGGTCGACCGGGTTTTGTGTGGAGAGGACGATTCCCAGTCCATACGCGCGGGCCTGCTTTAACAGAGTCAGCATTGGTGTTTTGGAAGGCGGATTCGCAGTGGGAGGAAAGTAGCCGTAGACTTCATCCATATACAGAATGGCCCGCAGACTCGATGTTCCCGACTGGCTGCGCACCCAGGCAAGTAATTCATTCAGCAGCACGGTTACGAAAAACATGCGTTCGGATTCGGACAGGTGCGCGATCGAAAGAATCGAAATGCGCGGTTTTCCCTGTTTTGTCATCAACAGATTTTCAATGTTCAACGGGTCTCCCTGCATCCAGGTTTCAAATCCCGGAGAGGCCAACAGGTTATTGAGCTGCAGCGAGAGTTGCACACGATCTTTGGAAGGGTAAAACGTTTCCAGATCCAGAAAACCAATTTTATCGAACGGGGGAACCTGAATTTCCTGAATCAGGCTCGCGACAGAAAGATTGCGTTTTTCTTTCCAGGCTTTACTGAGAATGTTTGAGAGCAGAATGTGTTCGCGGCTGTTGATTGGATCCGCGTTGATTTTCAGTAACGCCAGCAGACCGGAAACCGCCGACATGATCCGATCCCGGAAGGCATCGCTGTTATTCAAAACGGCGTCGTTGGGCGCATCGAATGATTTTAAAACCGAAATCGGTAAACCTGCGTTACTGCCCGGTGTGTAGATGGCCATATCAACGGCGGAGCGGAGTCGTTCGATGCGACCGCCGTCCTGTTGCCAGTCGGCCAGTCCTTTTTTCCAGAGGTCTGCCGTCCAACTGGCATATTCGTCGGGGGTTTTTCCTTTGCGAACCGCTTCGCTTTCTTCAATCCAGGGGCGAAAGTCACTGGGCTTTAATTCCGGAAAGTTGAGCAGCAGGTTTCCCAGATCACCTTTCGGATCGATGGCGATCACGGGAATATCATCAATGGCGGCTTCTTCCAGCAGAGACAGGCAGAGCCCCGTCTTACCACTGCCGGTCATCCCGACACAGACAGCGTGCGTTGTCAGGTCTTTGCTGTCGTACAGAACCAGATCGTCTTTGACCGTTCCGTTTTGCAGGTCATATTCTCGACCCAGATAAAATGCGCCGAGCTTTTCGTAGGGTTGATCTGTCATTGCTCACCAAGAACGGGAAGAAGAGAGGAAAAACGGAAATTGATTTCAAAGTCTAGAACTGCCAGCGACTGTCCTGATGATAGAGTAACATGCGGAAACATCGATTTCACGTTTTGAGGGAAAATCTTCTTTGAAAATCGGAATCTGAATGGCCTGGTTATCAGACAGGTTCTTCCTGTTCGGAAACGATCGAAAAACACGAAGAAACTTCTTCAGGTATGCGGCGTGGCGTGAGATTTTCATAATTCACAAAAGCCCAGTTTGTCTCGGCGCGAACCAGCAGTTCCGAATCAGCAAGCCGTTTGATCCGGTATTTACGGAGGGATTTGACTTTCTGCAGTGTGGAAATCCAGGTCTGCACGATAATTTCCTCGTCGACAAACGCCGGCTGTAAATATTCAATATAGTGGCTCCGTGCCACCCAGCCGATTTTCATTTCCCGATAGCGGCGGGCGGACCAGCCGTTCGCGGTGGAATGCGCAACTGCCGCATCCTGTAGCCATTTCAGATAAACGACATTATTGACATGGCCCAGCCCGTCAATTTCCTCTGCTGTGACTAAATGACGGTATTCATAAATCCGATGCATGGAATTTGTATCCCCGCTTATGGTATGTTATTAACAGAAATCATCGTGTGATGTGTTGAGTTGAAATCGCGATTCTCTGCAGATCATCTGTTTCGAAATAGTGTAATTGAATTGAATGAGAATTGAATCAGAGTTCCATGAATAATTTAACGTCGCTGCCACTGGTAATCGGTTTAGGTGAATTGCTGTGGGATTGTTTTGGTGATGAGAGACGCCCGGGCGGCGCGCCGGCGAATGTTGCCTTCCAGGCGAATCAACTCGGCTGTCGAGGGACTGTTGTTACGCGCGTCGGACAGGATGCGCTGGGAACCGAACTGCTGGATTTCTTAACGCAGCAGCAGCTTTCAACAGAATATGTGCAGATCGATGAGACATACCCCACGGGGACGGTGACCGTTGAATTCACCGATGCTAACGATCCGCAGTATACGATTCATGAGCGAGTTGCCTGGGATCATCTGGAATTTAATGACAGGTTAGACGCGTTGATGAAGCAGTCGCAGGCCGTCTGTTTTGGCACACTGGCGCAGCGCGAGGAAGACTCGCGTGAGTCGATTCACCAATGTCTGGCCGCGACGAATCCGGATTGTCTGGTCGTGTATGACATCAATCTGCGGCAGCATTATTTTGATCGGAACTGGATCGAGCGGTCTCTGTCTGCGGCAAAAGTAGTCAAACTGAATCAGGAAGAAGTTCATGTTTTGTCCGGATTACTGGGTATTCCTGCAGGAGATCTGCAGGCGTTTGCGAAACAGCTTCAACAGAAGTATGGAGTAGAAGCTGTCTGTATTACGCGCGGCGCCGCAGGATGTTTGATTTATACCGATGATCAAGAATATGATATTCCCGGCACCCCAGTAGAGGTGGCTGATGCCGTCGGTGCCGGCGATGCGTTTACCGCGGCTTTGATTTCCCGTCGCCTGCTGGGATGGTCCTGGGAACAGGCGGCCCTGTTTGCGAATCGCGTGGGAGGCCTGGTCGCCAGCAAAGCCGGGGCAATGCCTGTCTTGCGGGCTGAGTTCGAACGCCTCAGCCAGGAAATTCAGAACAGCTAAACAAGTTTGAGTTCATAAATTTTTAATTACTTCAAATAGTGTAAGGATTGATTTGATGTCACGTTTGACCCTCTTGGCGTTGTCTCTTGTTGCGATGTGTATTTTGGGATGTTCCAGTGAAACTCCGACGGCCAGTGATCCCGGGCTGCCCGAAGCTGCTTCCACAGGTAAAAAGGCTGCTGCCACAAATGCGGAAAACTACCAGGTGCTACTGGAAACCACGAAAGGCAATGTCGTTCTGGAAGTGCATCCGGAGTGGTCACCCAAAGGGGCAGAACGCTTCAAAGAACTGGTGGAACTCGGATTTTATGATAATTGTGCTTTCTTCCGCGTGCTTGATGGATTCATGGCGCAGGTGGGAATCAATGGCGATCCAGAACTGCACGCCAAGTGGCGCGACAAAAACATTACGGATGATCCAGTGGTCGAATCCAATACACGCGGCACCGTCTCTTTTGCCAATGGAGGACCCAATACCCGTTCGACACAGTTTTTTATCAATTATGGTGACAACTCGCGATTGGATTATGGTTTCTCTCCTTTTGCGCAGGTGACCGAAGGCATGGATGTGGTGGATTCGCTGTACAAGGCGTATGGCGAAGGGGCACCAGGCGGACCCGGACCCGATCAACAGAGAATTGTCTTTGAAGGAAACGACTATCTGAAAAAAGAGTTTCCGATGCTGGATTACATCAAGAAAGCAACAATCATCGGCGCGCCTACCCAGGCCGAAGTGAAACCCGAGACTGCTGCTCCGGCTGCAAAAGAGGACAAACAACCGGCAGAACCAGCGGCTGAAAAATCAGACAAGAAAGAGGAAGCTGCCGCTAAACCGGAAACAGAGACTCCGAAAAAAGAAGCAGCCACAAAAGAAAACTAAACGAGGGTTAATCGTTAACCGGCATACGCACCAGGGGAGCCCGGATGCAAGCGAGTTCATCCAGCTCCCTGCTGGCTGCCTGGAAGCGTCCTTCCGTTGTGCGGTGGGTCATAATGACCAGCGGCACAATCGGGTAGTCTTCACTTTGATCAACTTCAGGCGCTTCGTGTTGTACCAGGCTGGCGATGCTGATCTGGTGGTCTCCCAGCACGTTTGTGATATCCGCCAGGGCGTGCGGACGGTCTTCCACGTTGAGTCGCAGGAAGTAACGCCGGGAGATTTCTTCGCGGGGCATGATCTTAATGTCCCGACGCGGATTCCAGAGATCCAGCCGGGGAAAGGTAATCGCGGCCCGGCCGACGGCAACGTCGATCAGGTTGGCGACCACTGCGGAAGCGGTCGCCATCTGTCCGGCTCCCATGCCTGACAGCCAGACTTTTCCGACCGCATCCCCTTCCAGGGCAATCTTGTTGTAGGCGTCTTCCACGTGGGCCAACGGGTTGTCATTGCGAATCAGCGTAGGCTGGGCATGCATTTCGAGTTGGCCATCCCGCAATTTGGCGACCGCCAGTAATTTGACGGTGTAGCCCAGTTCGGACGCGTATTGTAAATCGGCCAGAGAGAGTGAATCGATTCCCTGTCTGAGAAATTGATCCAGGCCGACTTTGATGCCGAGCGCCAGTTGCACCAGGATTCCGAGCTTCTGGGCGGCATCAGTGCCATCCACGTCCATCGCGGGATCGGCTTCCGCATAACCAATTTGCTGAGCACTCTGAACTGCATCTTCATAGCTGACGTTGTGCGAAAACATTTGTGTCAGAATATAATTGCTGGTTCCGTTCAGGATGGCCTCTATCGAAGTGATCTGGTTGGCCGACATGGCCTGAGTGACGGTTTCGATTAAGGGCACACCGCCGGCGACTGCCGCTTCGAAGCAGATGCAGCGTCCCAGTTCTCTGGCACGTTGGAACAGGCTTTCTCCCTTTTCACAGAGGAGAGCTTTGTTGGCAGTGATGACGTCTTTGCCGCTTTCCAGAACCCGCAGCATGATCTCGTAAGCAGGATTAATCCCGCCGACCAGTTGGATGACCACATCGATAGAGGAATCATTGATGACTGCTTCAATGTCGTCCGTCAGTACTCCGGGCGCGAGGGCCACGTCGCGTGTTCGGGCAAGATCTTTGACGACAGCCCGCTTGAGGTGAATCGGGCGGCCTGCACGCAGCGTCATTTGTTCGACGCGATTCAGCAGGATTTTCGCGACGCCAGTGCCTACGGTTCCCATACCGATAATGGCGACATTTAAGGGAGAAGACGACATTCCAGATTCCTGAATTTGTAAACACGATGAAAGGGTGCGAGGGGCTTTTGATTCAGCCTCGTACTATAGACGGTTCCCGGGGTAAGTGAAACCATTGCCTGAGAAATCAGTTGATTTCAGTCTGGTAATATCGTCGAATTTATCGATTTTAAGGGTCTGTTCAAGACCGAAATCATGTTGGCGGGTGCAGCGGATTTGTGAAAAGGGGCGGGTGTACTCAGGGCTTCAGATCAGTCGCAGGAGAGTAACTCTTTACTGCCGATAAAATTTTTCCAGCAGGCATACTTCGCATGATTCACCTGTTGTTGCAGAACCGGGTTTCGGCTGGGTTTGGCGGGCTTCTGGAGCAGTTTCATACCCGCCTGAGAAGGCGTGCGACCTCCTTTTTTGGTATTACAGCGATGGCAGGCACTGACGATATTTTCCCAGTTCATCCCCCCTCCCTGGGAGCGCGGGACGACATGGTCCAGACTGAGTTGTTTCAAGCTGTATTTTCTCTGGCAGTATTGGCAGCGATAACTGTCTCTGATAAAGATATTGCGACGATTGAATTTGATCGTATTATTGGGGATGCGATCATAGCGGAGCAAACGAACCACACGCGGAACCTGAATTTCGAAGTTGACCGAGAGAACCCAGTCCTCGAGTTCATTTCGTTCATTAAATTCAGATCTCAGCTCACTGATTTCAATCCAGGAACTGAAGTCATAGTTCATGAAGCTGCCATCTTCAACGCTGATGACTTCCGCGATGTCTTTACTAAGCAGGCAGAAAGCTCGCTTGGCGGAGATGACATGGACCGGCGAATAAGTCTTGTTCAGCGCCAACACGCTCGCCTGCATGGCGCTGGACTGTGCCTTCTTCCCGGTAGTTGCTGAAATCATATGGCGCCCACCCTCCAGATCTCTTAGCAAGGTTATGGCAATATCAAGGTACGATTTAACTCAACGCGACTCACAAAGAATGAATCATTGGAATTGTCG
>NZ_CALFPF010000146.1 GCF_937919775.1 uncultured Gimesia sp. | reverse complement strand
TTCTGCTCGATTTGAATTTATCTGATCTTCCTGCCATTGAAGCACTTACGCTAATTCAAAAAAACACTCCCACCACGCCTGTCATTACATTGGCTACAGAGGATGACGAAACCCTCAGCAAAGCGGTGATTGAAAAAGGAGCACAGGATTATTTAATCAAAGCAGAACTGACCGGGCCGATTCTTTCCCGCACTATTCGGCATGCCATCGAACGCAAAAAACAATTAATTCGGCTGACACTGCAAAACGAAAATCTGCAGGCGTTTGCCAAAGCAGCATCACACGACTTGAAAGCCCCCCTGGGAAACATCAAAACCATTAGTCAAATCGTTCTCGAAGAAGCAGGCAGCCATCTCGAATATCCCGTACTGGAAATGCTCCGCAGTCTGCCGCTGATCACCAATCGCCTGAAAAAACTGATTGATGATCTCCTCCGTTTTTCCACACTGGGCCAGAACTGCCTGCAACTGGATCACATTTCGCTGCGGAGTTCGATCAGAACGGCCTGTGAATTTCTGGATGAACAACTGCGCAAGCAGAAAGCAACCGTTAATATTGATCACCTGGATGATGTTTATGCTGATGAAGCCTTGATGACAACCGTCTTCCAGAACCTGATTGGTAACGCCTGCAAGTATGTGAAAGACGTGGCACCTGTGATTTGCATCAACACGAAAATGGAAGGGCGTTTCGTGGTTACGATGGTGCAGGACAATGGCATCGGCATCCCTGAAAAAGAACAACAACGCATCTTCGATCCTCTGACACGCGCGGTCAATGCCAGCGACTATGAAGGAACTGGACTCGGACTCTCGATCGTCAAACGAATTATTGAAGCACATCAGGGACAGGTCTGGGTCGAATCCAAGCCCGGCGAAGGCTCCACGTTTTTCTTCACTGTCCCCCAGCCCGATCTCTCCGCTTCCTGACTTATTACTGACTGCGAAGTATCAGTTTCATTCCACCAGAAACGTGTGACATCTATGCAGGAATCAGGATTCAGACGCTTCCCGGTTCCTCTGTTGAAACAAAAAACTGCTCGAAAACCATACTGAGCAGCAGGCCAATTCCTAGAAAAAACCCTGAGACCGTTCAGTAGTATCGTGTAATGCTTCTGGTATTATCCCCGCATGGGCACTAGTTTAATGGGACATATTGACGCGGACTGCTTCTACGTAAGCTGCGAAAGAGTCAGATCTTACAGCTTGCGAGGCGTCCCTTGTGGCGTACTGGGAAACCAGGGTGCGTGCGTCATTGCCAAGAGCTACGAACTCAAAGCCTACGGCGTGAAAACCGGACATCCGATCTGGGAAGCCAAGAAACTCTGCCCGCACGCGGTTTTTGTGAAACGGGATTTTCGCTGGTACGAAGTCATCTCCCGAAAACTGCTGGAGCTGCTCAAAACCGTCAGCCCGCTGGTTGAATACTACAGCATCGATGAAATGTTTTTCGATGCCTCCGAGCTCGCACGTTCTTTTCAACTCCCCCTGATGGAAGCCACCCGCGCGCTGCAGACGCTGGTTCAGGAACAGATCGGCGTCCCCGTCTCGATCGGCATCGCCCCTTCACGCACCCTGGCCAAGCTGGGCAGCGATGCCGCCAAGCCGTTTGGCGTGCGCGTGATTGAAAAACAGTGTGAACCATTCCTGCGCTCACAGCCGGTTGGCGAACTGTGCGGTGTTGGCGGTCGCAGTGCGCGCAAGCTGCACGATAGAAATATCCACACCTGCTGGGACTATCGCGAAGCGGATCGGCTGATGATTCGCAAACTGCTCACGATTAAAGGGGAAGCCCTGTGGTGGGAACTGCGCGGCGACTCGGTCACGCCGATTCAGACCTCCCGGCCGCCTCACAAGGCGATTGCCCGCGGCGGTTCCTGTGGCGGGAAAACCACCGACCCCGATCGCATTCGCGCCTGGGTCGTCAGAAATATCGAACGCCTGATCGAAGCCCTCGACCACCATCGCGTTTATGCCGGTCATATCAGTTTACAGATCGATGCCAACAAAACAGCCCTCTGGCTGGGCCGCACTCCACTGGCGGTCCCCTCTGCTTCATTTCGCACGATCTACGACGCCGTCATGCCCATGCTCGAAGCAGCACCAACCAATCACCCGGTCAGCCACATGCACATCATCGCCGAAAGTCTGATCTGGCGGAACAAAATCCAAAAGTCACTTTTTTTCGAAGAGGCGCAAAGCCCCCTCGATCAACTCAAACACGACATCAATCAAAAACTGGGCCGGTTTGCGATCCGCAGTGCCGAGACACTGCCGCTGCATGAAATCTATCATGACGCGACACATAACTATGATATCTGTGATATTTCAGGAAAGATGTGTTTCTGATGTGCACCGGAATTACCATTGCCTGGCATGACGTGCCCGCTAAACTGATTCAAAAGTTTCAACTGGAAGAACGCATCATCCAGCGTTCGGAGACGGCGGAAAAAGAGATCCTGTTCCTGCAGCGGCATCGGCGCCCATTACTCCCCGTGTTTTATGAAGGCGAACTCCAGATTCTCCCCTGGGGTAATCGCCAGAGAAACTGCAACGCCCCCCTCGCCTGGTGGTGTGAAGTGGCGACGCTCGCATCGGGCGCCTGGTCGATCTATCACCCCGAGCCGGCAGAAATCCAGGCGAACTTCGGGCTGGAACGCGGTGTCTGGTTTCAGATCAGAGAAGGCATCCAAGGCACCATCATCCACGACCAGCACGAACACCCCTATGTCTACATGCTCCTGCAACCTTCATCACATTACTATCAGGTCATGACCGGCTACAACCGCGAACCCGTTTTTCTCGGCGAACAGATTTGAATTATAACCGACCAACAACAAATCTATTGAGCACACGCCCAACACGGGGTATACTGCAGCGAAACCCCGTCACTCAGGAGAAAAGATGATGAATGGATCTCGCGTCTGTACTGCCACATGCCTGATGTTACTCGCTGTTCTGCTGGCCGCGTGTGAAAAACCGGCGGCCACTCCCCAACCGCCGATAGAAGCGAATCCGAACATCGATATCATCCCCGAACCGAATGCCGGCTCGGAAAAGCCGCAGTTGACGGTCGCCATCAGCGTCGATATCGCCCCCTACGTCATGAAAAACGGGATGAGCGGCATCGAAGTCGATATTGCCACACAGGCGCTGCCCGGTTATCAGCTTAACTTTGTGCAAATGCCCTATGAAAAGCTGCAGGCCGCGGTCGCCGAGAATCAGGCCGACGTGGCGCTCGGCGTCCAGCAGTTCAAAGACATCGAAGGCATTTTCTATTCCGACAATTTCATCGACTTCGTGAATTCCGCGATCACCAAAAAATCAGCCGGTCTGAAAATCGAAACCGTCGCCGATCTGGCCGATCACAAAGTGCTGGCCTGGCAGGACGCGTACCTCGAACTCGGGCCCGAATTCAAAAATCTGTTCTCCCCCGATGGCCCACAGCGTAAGAACTACGTGGAAGTCGCCGATCAGAGCGCACAAGTCAAACAGTTCTGGGATGCCAAAGACGCCGTGATTGTGATTGACCGCAGCATCTTCAACGCGATCAGCCAGTCAACGGGACACAAACTGAGTGACGTTGAATATCACGCCATTTTCCCTGAGACGACCTATTTCAAAGCCAACTTCGAAGAAGCCGACGTACGCGACACCTTCAACGCCGGCCTGAAAAAACTCTGCACCAGCGGCGAATACGCCAAACTGCTCCAGAAATACAATATCGACCTGCCCAGTACCATCTGTGACCCGAAACAGAAACCATGACCGGGATCACCTATCTGAAAGGCGATGCCACCCAGCCCCAAACCAAAGGAAACAAGATCATTGCCCATATCTGTAATGACCTGGGCGGCTGGGGTAAAGGCTTCGTGCTGGCAATCAGCAACCGCTGGCCCGAACCGGAAGCAGAATACCGCCAGTGGCATCGACAACGGGCCAAAAATAATTTCAGTCTGGGTGAAGTCCAGTACGTGCAGGTTGAACCTTACATCTGGGTCGCCAATATGATTGGTCAGCGCGGCATGAAAACCGGCAGCAAAGGCCCACCAGTCCGCTACCCGGCCATCGAACAATGCCTGACATCCGTCGCAGAAAAAGCCGGGGAACTCTCGGCTTCCGTCCACATGCCACGCATCGGCTGCGGCCTGGCCGGCGGCAAATGGGACAAAGTCGAACCACTGATTGAACAGACTCTCTGCACTGCTGAAATCGACGTGTATGTATATGACTATGGCTCATAAACTGTCAGGACCAACGCTTCGGAATTCAACCCCATAAGCAGGCACAAGGCACACACAAAGGTCGGGTTTCAAATCTCACATGAGAATAAATCCCTGAACCAGACATAATTCTGAAAAAACAGGAGCGGTATTATATTTTGACGTTATAGTAAGAGGTTGAGAAAGCGGGAGTCACGTTTGTCATTTTCAGTTCGAAACCTTAACCGGAGAGACAAAATGAAAGCCAACACGCGCCGCGAATTTCTTGCAGACATTGGACGAGGTATGTTGATCGGCAGCGTAGGATCATCACTCGCTTTCGACCTCGGACTTTCTCCCATCTTCGCTGGCGAAGACTCAAACAAACTCACGTTTGGATGTATGGAACCGCTGGTATCAGCCCTGCAGGAAACTCCGCTCAACAAATTACAAACGATGCTGGTCAAGAAATTAAACTCCGGCACCGATCTGCAAACATTAATTTCAGCGGCAGCCCTGGCGAATACCCGCTCATTCGGAGGTCAGGATTATATTGGCTTCCATACGTTTATGGCTTTGGCGCCTGCCTACCAGATGACCCGGGAATTACCGACGGAACTCAAGCCACTTCCCGTCTTGAAAGTACTCTATCGAAACACGGCGCAAATTCAGGATACGGACAGCCAACACAATGAAGTACTCCACCCGGTAAAACCATTCACGCTACCGAAGGACAGCCTGGGAGGACCACTCCTGCAGGCGGCAACCCGCAGTGCTGACTACGACAAAGCGGAAGGCACATTCGCCGCTCTTGCGCAAGGGTCGGTTGATGATGCGTTCAACGATTTACAGTTCGCAATTCAGGATGAACTCAATGTCCACCGTGTTGTATTATCCTGGCGCGCCTGGGCGATGCTCGATATGGTTGGACAGGAACACGCACACACGCTACTGCGTCAATCAGTCAGGTTTTGTGTGAAATCGGAACAGGGGCTCAATCATTCGAATCGCCAGCCTTCTAAAATTCGAACGGTACTTCCGATGCTGCTTGACCAGTACCGTTTGCTCGGTAAACCCATCGGAACAAAAAAAGCCGATGATGCCTGGGTGGAATCGCTCGCGCGAACAATCTACCTCAGCAACCCGGAACAAGCCGCCGATGCAGCCGCTGCAGCATTAGCGGAAGGCTTCGAACCTGAATCCGTTGGCGAAGCAATCTCGCTGGCGTCGAATGCGCTCGTCCTGCACGACCAGGGGCGAACAAGGGAGTTTCCCGATAAGCCTATCGGCAGCGTACACGGTGATTCCGTTGGAGTGCACGCGTCTGATTCGGCCAATGCCTGGCGGAATATCGCCCGCGTCAGCAACAAGCGGAACACGATCGCCAGCCTGATAGTCGGCGCGTATCACACAGCGGTCGGCAGGTACAACAGCAAACTGAATGAGCTACCCTATCCGCTCAATGATCAACTCGAAAAGATCACGTCCCAAGATCCGAAAAAGTTGATCCAAGAAGCAGAAGCAGCCATTCGCAACAAAGACCAGTTCCGTGCAGCTGCAGTAATTCATCAGTACGGAAAACTGGGACAGAACGCCCGCCCGGTGTTCGATCTGTTACTACGTTATGCCACCAGTGAAGATGGTGCCTTGCATGCTGAAAAATATTACTGCACGGTGAAAGAAGAATTCAACAATACACGCGAGGCATTCCGCTGGCGTCAGCTCGTGGCCCTCGCGCGCGTGACCGCCAGCGAATATGGAAAATCATCCCCCGGATATGCTGAGGCGTGTGGGTTATTGAATCTCAATACCTGATCTCAGAATTCAAACTCTTCTGAATGCGGAGACACAATCAGTCGGCCGCACCGATGTCGCTGTTGAATGCGTCCTGTAAGATACGGCGTTCGTGGCGCTGATGCGCGATGTAGCCGGTGATCCAGTCGCGCAGTTCGAGTCTGAGTTCGTCGGCGATCTGACGCATCTGCTGCAGAGGGAGAGAATCCTGCATCCGGGCCTGCAGTTCGCTTAACTTGAGCAGCAGGGCACAACGTTCCTCGTACAGATTTTGGACCCGTCCCTGCCAGTTCGGTTGCTCTTCGAGCACTTCGTCCAGGTAGCCCCCTTTATCCTGCAGTGCAAATTCGCGGGGCATCATTTTCAACAGTGTATCCAAAACCTCAGAGATCCATTTCCAGGCCCCCGCATCGCCGTCGGCTTCTTCCAGTAAATCCAGTAAGTCGCCCAGCAGAATATATTCCAACGCGGAAATTTCTTCCAACGCACCATTCACAATACTTGAGTTCTTTCTGAACATACAGAGCCTCCTTTAATTCGCAAAGTAGACGAGATACAAGACTCGACTTCTCTGTTACTG
>NZ_CALFPF010000145.1 GCF_937919775.1 uncultured Gimesia sp. | reverse complement strand
GAGCGTCGGGGGATGGTGGTTTCCATTTTGCGCGGGAGAAGTGAACCGTGCATCATACAAAGCACACATTGTCTTGCGCGGCAGATTAAGCGGCTCTTTTGAAGGTGGACTGGTTCGACTTCAAATAAGCAGACTGAAACTCGGGCAAAATTCTTTGAATCTCTTCCAGAATCACATCAGAAGGCTGCTCGGTGAGATCAGAGAGTCGTTGAAACGCTTCAAGAATAAATTGTTCGCTGAAACTGACTTTCTCTGCGACCATGATTTTGGGATGGCAGGTAGGCACGTGTTTTTCTCCGGCCACGTGCAATTCTTCGTAAAGTTTTTCGCCGGGACGTAATCCTGAAAATTCCAGTTCGATATCCTCGCCCAGTTTCAATCCGGATAAATGAACCAGATCGGCGGCCAGATCAACAATTAGAACTGGTTCACCCATATCAAGCACAAAAATCTCGCCGCCGCGTCCCATAGCGCCGGCCTGAATCACCAGTTGGGATGCTTCAGGGATCGTCATGAAATAACGCTGCATCCTCGCGTCGGTGACGGTAATCGGACCGCCATTCTGAATTTGTTGTGTAAAAATCGGCACAACACTGCCCGCCGAACCCAGCACATTTCCGAAGCGAACGGTCACAAAATGACACTTTGATCGTGCTGCCAGAGATTGCACATAGAGTTCGGCAATACGTTTGTTTGCGCCCATCACATTGGTCGGGTTGACGGCTTTGTCGGAGGAAATCATCACAAATGTGCCGACCTCAAATTCCTCTGCCAGGTCTGCCAGATGTTTGGTAGCCAAAGCGATATTTTTAACGGCTTCGCCGGGATTACTTTCCATCAGCGGCACATGTTTATAAGCGGCGGCATGGAATAGAATATCGGGCTGGTATTCCCGCATGACGGCCCGCATGCGTTTTGAATCATTGATATCTGCGATGACAACATCAAATCGTCCATTGTATCCCAGTTTGATCAGCTCCCGTTCCAGAAAGAACTGGCTGTTTTCCGTGCGATCTACCAGGATCAGTTTTTTCGGAGAGAACTGTAATAACTGGCGACAGATTTCCGAGCCGATACTGCCGGCGCTGCCCGTCACCATTAATACCCGGTCATCCATCCAGTTTCGAATATTCTGCATATCGAGTTGAACGGGTTCTCTACCGAGTAAGTCTTCGATACAAACCGGCCGTGGTTTCATCTCGACTTTACCAGACAGTAATTGTTGATAACTGGGGAGAACCTGAACCTGAATCTGAGCGGAATTACCTGCTTCCACGAGTTGACGAACTATTTTTCCGGGAATCTCATCTGCCGGCAACAGAATATCAGAAACGTCATATCTTTGTGCCAGTGCGCACATCTCATTCAAGGTCCCCAGTACAGGGACGCCATTAATGCGCGTGCCGATGCGACTGGATTGATCATCCAGAAATCCGACGACTCTCAGACAAGATTCTTTATTTCGTTCAATGATGCGGAGCAGGGAAGCCCCGGATTGATTGGCACCAATAATGAATGTAGGCCGGCAGTCCCCCTGTGGCCGAAAAATGCGACCGCTGTCCTGAACCATGCGAATGCCGGCACAAAATCCGCAGACGGCCAAAATCGTAGAACCCCAGTCAATCAGAAATACCGAACGGGGAATCATAATATTGGGAAAGATCAGATAATCAACCATTGCCAGGGCAGCGGAACTCAACGTGGCCGCTTTGGAAAGATTGACCAGATCGAGGATGGTGATATAGCGACTTCTGATTTTATAAACACCGCTGCCCCAGAACGCGAGCGTCTTTAATCCAACCGCCCAGAGGATCGTCGAACGAAACATGCGAAAGCCATATTCTCCCAGCACACCATCAACATTGAGAGAGCCTTCAAAGCGCAGCCAGAACGCCAGATAGTAAATCGCGCAAAAAATCGGCAAGAATACCACCATCCAGAAAATCTGGCGCCGTGTTACTCGGAATTTCTGTAACCAGTTTAATTTCGGCCTGGAGTCCAACCTTTACTCCTAATGTTTCAGGTTTCCGATGCAAAATACGTTATCGCGCAGAATCCATATACAAACACACACAAAATCCCCTCAGAAGCCTGCAGAAGGACAGGGGTAATAACAATTTTCACTAATTTTCGTCAACATCAAAATTCTTAAGAACAATCCAGTAAATACCTTGTCTGCCTTACTGACGAAAAAGGACATTGAAAAATCGTGGGAAGTGGTTATTGCGGGAACTGGTTCTGATTCATCAACTTGCGGCAAGGCTCAATGACACGGGAAGTAAATCTTTGGGACAAGTCGCTTTTCTGATTTTTGTTGACTATGATAATACCTCAGTCAAATATGTAATCTGACTCAACTTGATAAGCTGTAAGGTGTAACGTGATATTCGTTCTCGATAACTATGATTCTTTTACCTACAACCTGGTACAACGATTTGGGGAAATTGACCCATCATTGGAAATTCAGGTTGTTCGCAACAACCAGACAACGATCGCAGAAATAGAACAGTCTTCTCCGGAGAAAATCATCATTTCTCCCGGCCCTTGCACGCCACAGGAAGCAGGGCTTTCCAAAGAGATCATTGAATATTTTGCTGGAAAAGTTCCGATTCTGGGCGTTTGTCTGGGGCATCAGTGCATTGCGGAAGTATTCGGAGCAAAAGTGATTCGTGCGAATCGGCTGATGCACGGCAAAGTATCTCTGGTTCACCATGATGGAACGGGCGTTTTTCAAAACCTGCCTTCCCCGTTTCAGGCAACCCGCTATCACAGCCTGATTGTTCCGGAAGAGTCCTGTCCGGATGAACTTGAGATCTGCGCCTGGGTTGAAGAACCGGGACATCCCAAAGAAGTTATGGGGCTGCGGCATCGAACCTGTTCGGTGCATGGTGTGCAGTTTCACCCGGAAAGTTTTCTTACCCTGGAGGGGGTGAAGCTGCTGAAAAATTTTCTTCAACTTCCAGCAGAACAACTCACCCGTGCCTGATCGGTAGAAGAAGAGATCGACAATGTTGAGTGTTCAAGAGGCTTTTCACCTGATTCTGGAGACGGTTCAGCCCGTTGCGCCCCGGCAAAGCTCGCTGTTTGATGCCTGTCACTGTGTACTTGCCGAAGGAACCATCAGCGACGTCAATATTCCTCCATTTGACAAGGCTTTGATGGACGGGTTCGCGGTGAGAAGTGCCGATTTACCCGATGGAAAAGCGACACTGCAGATCCTGGAAACGATCTATGCAGGCAATGTTCCCGCATTGCCTCTACAAGCCGGTCAAACTTCGCAGATTATGACCGGTGCGCCTCTGCCAGAAGGAGCAGACGCCGTCGTCCAGATTGAGCACTGTCAGATCAACGAGGAACAGCAGACGGTGCAGATCGAAACCGCTCCTGTTTCTCCCGGAACTAACATGCTGTACCGCTCTTCGGTGCTTGAAATCGGGGCCAATGTCCTCGAAGCGGGAACTTTGCTCAGGCCGCAGGAAATCGGGGCCTTGGCAGAAACCGGCAGTTCCCAGGTTTCTGTACGCCGTGCCCCCAGCCTCTCCATTCTGGCGACCGGCGATGAACTCGTCCCTCCTGAAGAGTTCCCGCAAGCGGGGCAGATTCGAAATTCCAATGAAGTCATGCTCTATACTCAGGTGTTGCAATCGCAGGCACATCCCGTTGCTCTGGGAATTGCCCGCGATGAGCGAAGTCATTTGAGAGAAAAGATTAACGAAGGCTTAAAGAGCGATTTTCTGTTGCTGTCCGGTGGCGTTTCTGCCGGGACTTTAGATCTGGTCCCTTCGGAGTTGCAGGCGGCAGGTGTGAAGCAGGTATTCCATAAAGTGGATTTGAAACCCGGAAAACCGCTCTGGTTTGGTATCCTTGAGCAGGAAGGCCGGTCTCCCTGTTATATCTTTGGATTGCCCGGAAACCCTGTCAGCAGCATGGTTTGCTTCGAATTATTTGTCCGCACAGCCATCCGGCAATTCATGGGTTTTCCCGCACCGAAACCGGTTCCACTGCAGGCCCGTTTGAAAACAGATTTCCAGTCGAGCGGCAGCCGTCCGACTTATCAACCTGCCCAGGTGGAGTGGGAGAGCGGTGAAGCCGTCGTGACGCCATTAAAAACACTGGGCTCAGCCGATTTACGTTCTACCGTGTCTGCGAATGCGGTGGCTTTATTCCCCGAAGGCAACCAGCTTTTTCAGGCAGGTCTCAAAGTTGACACTTTTTTATGGTAGCACCAGCAGTTTCTCCCATGATTGATCTACTCTCAAATGCCCGATTTCAGTAAAAACCACGTCGATCAGACACAAAATGAGGCCATTCTCTGATATGACCCCATTTCAGATCGTTGAAGTGACGTAAGTAATATGACAGGTTGAGATGAAACAGGACGTTTCACGAACGGAAAATCATTCCGAAAAACCTGCCTGTTGAGATCGGATTTCAAGGATGGAAATCATGGCCTTTAGCACACTGACAATTGAAAATTCTCCCTCTGATCAACCAGCGATGGAAAAACCTCCCGTGTCTGACGACAGGTCTTCGAATCAGGATTTGCAGAATGGCCTGCCATTAGGGAAGGACATTCAGAAAATCATCAACACCGCGCGTACCTCACCGGCATCTGCGATGGGTGCCTGGCTGATGTCGGGATTAACCGCCTGCCTGATGTGGGCCAGCTTTACGCCCCTTGATTTCGGGCCCCTCGGTTGGGTTTGTCTGATTCCACTTCTGTTGTTAGTCAGAATTCCGCGCAAAACGCGGTTTATGTATACTGCCATTTATTGTTCGGGTCTGGCCTTTACTCTGGCGACGTTCCAGTGGATGAGACTGGGTGACCCCTCCATGTATGTCGCGTGGTTCGCGCTGGCCATTTATGTCGCCTGCTATTTTCCGCTGTTCGTTTTGCTCACACGAATGGCGGTCCACCGCTTTCGCATTCCTTTACCCGTTGCAGCGCCCATCATGTGGGTCGGTCTGGAATATATGCGTGCCTATTTACTCACAGGGTTTTCGTGGTACTACATCGGACATACTCAATATCGCTGGATCGAACTGATCCAGATCAGTGACATCACAGGTGCCTACGGAGTGAGTTTTCTGGTTGTGATGCTGTCGGCCTGTTTTGCAGATCTGCTGCCGGCTTCGCTGATGAGACAATGCAAACTGTTTCCGATGAAACTGACTCCGGAGGAACAGATTCTGGATCAGACCGGTTTCAAACACATTATTCAGACGGCTGTTTGCCTGAGCCTTTTTTTTGCAGTACTCGGATATGGTTACGTACGTCGCGCACAGGCTGCATTTCAGGATGGACCACGCATCGCATTGATTCAGGGAAATTTCCCGACTTCTGTCAAGCATGATCCCAATGAGTGGCGGTCCATGTACCTGAAGCATCAGATTCTGATGGGGGCTGCGGTCCGCTATCAGCCCGATCTGATTGTCTGGCCGGAAACCATGTTTCGCTGGCCTCTAATCGAAAGCAATGGAAAAACCAATCAGGAGTTACAAACGATCGCTCCGGAAGTTCCTCTGGATAAATGGTCCGAGCCCTCCGTGCGCAAAGCGCTCACCAATATGAGTCAGGAAGCAAACGCCGCTCTGGTCATCGGGCTGGATACCATCGCCGCGGGTGACACGAAAGTCGATCACTTTAATTCAGCTGTGTTTGTCCGCCCCGATTATGGGATTGTTTCGCGCTATGATAAAATTCACCGTGTTCCCTTCGGTGAATATCTGCCTTTGAGAGATACGCTCCCCTTTTTGCAATATTTTACGCCGTATGGTGCTTCGTTCGGCATCGAACCAGGCAAGCATGCTGCCCACTTCGAATACCAGAATTGGACTTTTTCTCCGATCATCTGTTTTGAAGATACCGTGCCACATCTGGTACGTTCGATGGTCAATCATTCCTCAACTGCTGACTCTACGAAAAAACCAATCGATTGTCTCGTCAATCTGACGAATGACGGGTGGTTTCATGGTTCGAGTGAATTGGATCAGCACCTGATTACAGCCGCCTTTCGTTGTGTTGAAAATCGAACGCCGATGGTCAGGGCGGTGAATACAGGCGTGTCAGCTGTCATAGACGGCGATGGCATGATTGTTGAACCAGATGTCTTTGTCGATGGAGATAATCAGGGGCGGACTTCTTTCGTGAATGCGAAGACAGGCCGCTGGAATAAATCATTGAATGCAGTGCTCGTCGACACGATCCCGCTGGATCACCGTACAAGCCTCTACACAAAATACGGCGACTGGTTTGCGGGGGCCTGCTGTTTTTGTGCCATGTTCGTCTTTTTTATGGCATTACTGACGCGAACGCGAAAACCAGTGCCGGTGAAGTCGTAATCGCAGCACTTTCTGAGATGCTCTCAAAATTTACCCGCTGATCGTTCGTTTCCTGCTGTCGGCAGGGAACGGATTGAGGACTTTCAGGTAGTGATCTCCCCGATTTCGGACACCTGGATACCGCTTTGTCCCGGTTCTGAATCATAAAGCTGAGGGACGATCTATTTTGTTGGTTTTAAAAAAACGCAGCAGAGACAATAGATTTGCGTGCGCCCCACCCATCTGGCTAAAATAAGAAGCAGGGAGCGTGGGATTTTTTTGTTCCAGCAGCCAATATCGAACATAGCACTTAAATTAAATCAGACGAAGATTGTTTCATAAAAATGGCAGAGGATAGCTGGTACTATAAGCACTTAGACGAACCGTACGGGCCGATTTCATTTGAAGAACTGTTTGCCATGGCTCATGAAGGCAAATTGACTCCTCAAATAGAAATCAAAAACGGAGAGTCCGGAAACTGGTTTCCTGCCCGGGATATTGGTGGGTTATTCGACGCAGCGTCTGACGACCTTTCTGCGACGTCCGACGAGATGCCATCACTCGATGAATTCTCGATTGTTGATTCCTCTTACGGTGTTGAGTCGAAGTCGAACTTGCCGACATTGGATGGCTTTTCGATTGTCGAGGAAGAAGATAAACTCTCTTCAGAAATGGAGGCTCAGCTCCCCCGCTTTGCGACCCTGGAAGCGGTCAGAAGTAAACATAACAAAGTTCAATGGTTCTGCCGTATCCTGAATCAGGAACTGGGGCCGATGTCGCCAGACGACCTCATGCAACTGCTGTTCGACGGTGAATTGGCCCCGAATGATCAGGTCAAATCGTCAGCAGAACCGGAGTGGGTTCCCGCACGAACGGTCGTTTTTCTCAGTTCGTCTGGCAGCGATCTGGATTTGTTAGACTCAGAAACAGAGGAAGAAGAGCGCGTCGTTCCCACTTCAGCAAATGCTGTGGTTGAAGAGCAGGTTGCAGAAACACCTTCAGAAGCAACTGTGCCTGTAGCTCCTGATGAACCTGCCAAACCACCGATTTTCAAAGTGCGCTCTAAGCAAAAATGGTTTTGTAAACTGGGGGGCATGGGATATGGTCCGATTGAAACCCATAAAATTAAAATGTGGGCAGAACAGCAACGTATCGAACCGACAGATTTACTCAAATTAGGCCGAAAAGGGGAATGGTTCGAAGCCTGGCAAATTGAAGCCCTGCAATTAAAAAAACCTGTGGCAAAGAAAGAGGCCAACGAGGTTGCTGCCTCAGCAGAATCGCAGGCCGCCGAAACCAGCCCCGCTGTAGAACCAGTCAAAAATTTCTCCACAGGAGTGCCGACTCCGGCGATACCTGCTCAGGCCGCAGTTTCCCCTGTGGCTGCAGCGCCCGTTCTCCCGCGTCCGAAACCAAAGATCAAAGTTGAGAGGTCGAATCCACTCGAATCATTAGGGCCTCTGATGAAACCGCAGGTTCTGGGGGGCATTGCTGCTGTCATCGCATTGGCGGCAATTTTATACTTTGTCCCGTTGGGAGATTTGTTTGCTCCGGGTGGAAAAGAGGAGCTGGCAAAATTTCAGACCATCCACCAAGAGTTCCTGGCGTTACAGCAAAAAAAAGCCAGTGATGCTGAATGGACCAGCTTCGAGAGCAAAGTCAAAACCGAAATGGGGCCGGTCATCAAAGAACTGGAATCCAATGCCTCCTCCGATCGTCCTCACCTCCAGCAGTTGTTATGGGCAGGCAGAGACTACCTTAAGCCCATGCTGGAGAATGCAAGAACTGAGGTCAGTCGTGACCAGGAAAAGTTTGAAAAGCATCTCAAGGAAGCTGAACGGATTATGAATAAGTAATTCTGGGACAATGACACCAATATTGGTATTAATACCAATATAAATGCCATTCTTCGGCAAGATTCGCTTCCGTTTTTCAAATCTGGTTCTTTCCTCAGATATCGTCAAGTGCTAAACTTGTGATAG
>NZ_CALFPF010000144.1 GCF_937919775.1 uncultured Gimesia sp. | reverse complement strand
GCGAGTTCACGGATCGCCTCCAGCGCATCTTCCAGATCCGGCACTTCGACGCCTGGCTCACGCCCGGCGTGATCACATTCTTCCAGTAACAACAGATCTTCATAGTTTTCATTTGTCATTAATCGCCGTCTGGCACGCGCTCCAATGGTTCCCGCTCGGATCGCATGCGCTTCCATATGATGTTCAATCAGCCAGGCCGTTCGTTCTGTGATAAAACTTTCCAGAGCCTGCAGACCGGCTTCCACATGGTTCTGGTTATCGATGGCTTTCCCCACATCATGCAGCAGGGCAGCCAGCTGGAATTCTTCATCGTATGGCAGTTCGTCACACGCCAGATCATAAACCTGCAAACTGTGATATAACGCATCACCTTCCGGATGGTACTTTTTGGATTGTTTGACACCCGCTAAAGGCAACAGCAGCATGCGATAAATCTGAAATCGGTCCACGCTTTCTTCCACCTCTGCCAACTGTTGATCCAGGTCGATCGCCGGGTATTCCTTCGCGAGCAGTTGTTCAAATTCCGGAAGTGTCGCGCGTTCGATCCGTTTTCCAGTGATCGAACATTTAAACCCGTAACTGGAGCGTTCTGTGGGATAAAGTGTCAATTCCACAGAATATTCGTCCTGCACATGGATATGCGTAAAAACCCGTTCTTCACCATGTTTTTTAACAGTTTTATGCTCGACGCGATAGTCAATGCCTTCTTCATCCAGTTGCGCAGTCACCGCCTCGCAACTGTGAGAGAAAACATGAATATCAATATCCGAGCCTCGGCGGATGTGGCCTGTTAAGGTGCTGCCGATAAGCTTCGGACGAAAGGCTTTCAACAACCGCATAAAACGTAACGCCTGCATGCGCATGGAAAGCAGATTCCCGGTGCGACTGTCGCCTTCAAATGTGCAGGCAAACCGCTGGATTTCGTCTCGTATTTCACGATTACTGGGCAGTTCGGAAGGTTTCACCCAGCCCTGACAGACTTTTCGGGCTGCCTTCATTTTGGCCCGATAATACTCAGACTCCTGGCGGGAATACATCAGTCGTGCCGCTTCGAATATGATCTGGCGGCGCAATTTGCTGGCGTTCATTCAAAAATCGGTGAACTTTCTCACCGTCGAATCGAAGAAAGGAAAACGAAGCTTGTTCCATAGACAACCATGAGCTGAAGCTCATCCGAATTCTAACGTCTTCAGCCTGGAAATCAATTCCTGTCTGCTTCCAGTTCTGCTATTTCGCTTCTGCCACCTGTTTCTGTTTCCATTCGTTATACAGAATACTGCTGCGAAAACGACTGTATCCGGGACCGGCTCCCACACTCGCTGGTTGAGATCCTAAATCATATTGCCGGGCGGCTACCTTGGAATCTTCGGACAGTTCCCAATCTTCAGGTTTATACCGGTGATTAAACGACGTATTCGCACGACGCGATGTAAAAGCAAGCGTCTCCTGTAACGACGTATCATCTGTATTCCCCCAGAAGCGGCTCCAGCTTTTCACATCTGTCACATTCGCTTCCGCTTTGCCTCCCAGTCCCAGCCATTTCCCGACGTCATACACATTCCCGTCGCCAGCAAAAGAACGATTCTCTTTTGATGACTTCGAAGACAACATGGAGAGACCCAGATTTTCGACTTTATAGGCGGTATGGTCACTCTTCACATTGATGTCTTTAACGAATCGCTCGAAATCAAAGGCGTCTACCCCCTGAATCGTGCAGTGAGAAAGATTGAGATTAATACTTCCACCGGCGGTTGGCCCGGAACTTTTAAGAATCGAGATAATTTTCTTCGAAAACAATACGGAATCATCGATGGTCAAAGTCTGCTTTCCCGTGCCTTCGATTTCAAAGACAGCCCGTCCTCCTACGAAAAAACAGTTGGTAACCGAAGAATCGGTGGGCTTTAACAATTGAACAGCCGCCATGCCTTTATTGTTCTGTTCTGAGATGGAACAGTTCAGCATTCGCAGGTTGCCGCCATTGACGACAATCGCCGCCCAGGGGACATCTTTACCCACTTCCGGAGGATCAAACTCGAACGCGATGCCTTCCAGATCCAGCGTGCCCTTCGAAACACGTAAAATGTGACGCACATTCGCATCACGCTCAGGACGAGCCCGCAATCCCAGTGTGTTGCGTCCTCTGCCATAAACGAAAACCGGTGCATAACCGAAGCCCGCTTCGATGCTCAAATTTTTATCAATTTCCACGTGTGGTATTGGGAAAGGACCGTCACCATTCACCCGGATCAGATCGCCGGCTTTCGCCGCTTCCACTGCATCTTCGAACGTCGAATATTGTGGTTTTTTCTCTTGAGTGAAAATCTGAAATTTCTTTTCCGGCTCCCCGTTTAACATACGCGAAATATCACTGCCCAGATTCGCTTTTCGCAGGAACAGAATCGCAAAAGACGTATCTGCCAGTTTCCCGCGCGAATCTTCCCAGCTCCCGTCTTCCTTTTGTGTTTTGATCAGTACATTGGCGCCTTTGGAAAACCACTCCGTATCGCCGAGCTTCTCGAGTCCCAGCAGCACTCCCACACGTTCCGTCGACCAGAGAAAATAGCGGGCTGAAGATGCACTGATTCCCGCTGCATATTTTCCGGCCATTTCCAGCCCTTTGGAAAAGATGGGATCGGAGATCAAAGTGTCCCCCTCCTTTTTCTCGTCTGTTTCTTTTGTGGCTCCCGCTTCTTCTTTTGCGGCTCCCGCTTCCTTCTCTTGATCCTGTTGAATTGACCTGATTTTTGCGGCGCGGGCCACGGTCAGACAAAACAAACCTGCTAGAGTCATAGCATTGCTGGAAGGTTCTTTCATCTCTTCTGTCGGTAGTCTATAAGACCAGCCACCATCTTCGTTCTGCGTCTCAACGAATCGTCTGGCAACCCCGATCATCGATTCATCGATATCGATATTGGAGCGGGAGGCGGTCCACAAACCCAAAACCGCAAACTGCGTACAGCTGTTATCGCCGGGCGAAGTTCCCAGTTTGGGACGCGCTCTGGGATTACTGAGTGTACTCGGTGATGCCAGCGGACAAGTGTAGCTCCAGCCTCCGGTTGTCGACTGACCGGCAATCAGGCGCGCAGCATATTTTCGAATCATCGCTTTGTCTTCCCGGTCACCGATTCGGGAAAGCAATAAAGTGGCCAGCGCAAGATCGTAGGTCGATTTGAGTTTCTCTGACTCTTTCAGGACGAACAGTCTGCCTTTCTGAATCAGAGGATCATTGACCGGGACGCCGTTTTCGAGCAAAGCAAGCGTACAGAGAGCCGTAATCCCCACCGGATGCCCTTCGTATTCCCAGCTCCCATCATCTTTCTGCTGGGATTTCAGGAACTCGATGCCTTTTAAACGGGACGCTGTCACTTCCTGGTCGGTCTGGGCATGTACACCAGAGGTAAACACTACCACA
>NZ_CALFPF010000143.1 GCF_937919775.1 uncultured Gimesia sp. | reverse complement strand
CTGCTATGAAGTTCAAACGAATTCATAAACATAAAAAGCAAACAGAACGAACTGGTTTCATGAGCATGGAACTTGCTCTGGTATTACCAATATTCGGTATTGTGATGTTCGGACTTCTGGAGTTTACACTCCTGTTTTACGCACGTGCTGATGTTGTTGAAGCCAGTCGAATTGGCGCCCGCCTGGCAACACTGCCTGGTATGACCCGGCAAAATGTAGAGCAGGAAGTACTGAAAATACTTCCTCCGCAACTGGGACAAGGGGCAGTCATTCAAGCTCAACTGGGAGAACATTCGGGAGATATCGTCATGGTTGCTGTCAGCATTCCTATGACTCTGGCTTCTCCCAATCTGCTCTGGCCGGTTGGCTACGACTTAAAGGGACAAAATTTGTACTCGGAAACCAGGATGATT
The DNA here is from genome assembly GCF_937919775.1 of uncultured Gimesia sp. Lineage (GTDB taxonomy): Bacteria > Planctomycetota > Planctomycetia > Planctomycetales > Planctomycetaceae > Gimesia. Next base: position 4,050 of record NZ_CALFPF010000143.1, on the reverse strand, counting down.
AAAGAGTAATTGGCAAAACGTGCCTGCTCAGAATCAACTGGTTTTAATTGGAAATAATCGTGTAGCCCTCCGACGATTTAACAGGAGGGAATGTTGGAAGCCGGGTAAGAGCCCTGCTTCATCAAGTTACGGGAGATTGATCCGGTGAAAAGCCTGACCCCTGCAAAAGTGACACTGTTGATGTTTGGCGTCTTCGGAGTTCTGATTGCAGCCTATATCGGAAAAAGATTGTTGGCGGGAAAAGATGAAGCACCGCCTGTTGCAACTCGCAACATCCCCATGGCGATCAGTGTTTTGGAACCAGGTACCCTGGTCACCGAAGAACACCTGGGGCTCGGTCCGATTGCCATCAAAAATTTGAAACCGGAAATGATGACCTCAAACAAGGTCATCGTCGGTCGAATCGTCAAAGAACGCATTGCGGCTGCGACTCCCATTTCAACGGGTCAACTTTATCCGGCTGGCGAAACGCCTCCGATTCAGGTCGAACCGGGAATGAGGGCAATCTACGTGCCTCTTGAATCTTCAGTCGATCTGGTCGATGGCTTGATTAAGCCGGGAGAATACGTTGATGTCCACATGACTCCAACAGGATTGAATAACGACAAACGTCTGAACGGTGGAATGACTCTGACTTTGTTCAATGGAGTGCGGGTAAACGCCATCAACGGGAGCTACACTCAAAACAACAGTTCCAGACGCGGAACGAACGTGACCCTCGAACTGACTCCGGAACAGGCCAATATTATGATTCTCGCCCGTGATCGCGGTGAAATCACGATGAGCTATACCCCCGAAGGCAAGGGTGACGGAGGCGTCGCCGTCAGTAGTGCAGAAAAAGCAACGCTGTATGAAATTCTGGGATTAAAAACACCTGAAGAACCAAAAGTGGAAGAACCTCCCAAACCATTCGTGATCGAAGGCTATTATGGTTCCAGCCGCAGTGTGAATCAGTTCGATAAGAACGGTTTGCGGATTGGTGATTATGACACTTTCAATCGCGGTGGTGGTGGTCGCGGATTCAACTCAGGCGGATATCTGAATCCGAACTGGGGAAATGGTGGGACACCGGACAGCGACAGTGGTTCCATCAGTGCTCCTCTCCGCCAGGCACCTGGTGCTCCAGGCAACGGAGGCGGGCCATCGGCACAACGAGACCCTCAGAATCAGAGTCCGTCTAACTCTCAAGGGGCGCCTGCAACTCAACAAGGCCCCTACGCACGTTCGTTTTCACAAAACCCTGTTGCAGGTCGTTAACAGGTCACGAAAGCAGTCACTGTTTTCCTTCTAGTCTGTTATTGATGATTGCTGAATTTAACACTCATGAAACGTTACCAGAAAACCAACATCGCAAATCCACACGCCGCCGGCAGACGAGGGGTCATCACCCCTCTGGCCGCGATCGTGCTGCTTGTTGTCATGACTGGTATCGCGTTGATTGTGAATCGGCTCTGGCTGGATGCTGCTTCGCTGGAAGTTACAACGTGTGTTGAAACGGCAGTCCTGGCAGCGGGTCACGAATTAACATCAGACGAATTATTGAAGGAAAAACCAGATTACAATTTAATGATGGATCGAGCAGAAAAGGCAGCCAATAACGCGATTACTCTCAATACGGTTGCAGGACAACACATTGGAGTACCGCTGACAAAAGGTGACAATTTACTGTTTGGCAAATCGATCCCGGTGGCTGATTCCGGTTTGAAACAATTTATTCAAACCGACTACGAGCCAACGAGCATTCAGATTAAAACCCTTCGCTCAAGTCGTATCAGTAATCCGGTAGCCGATTTTGTGTCTGACATAATACAGACAAATCCGGGAACAACCGGCGCACAGATCGAAGCGACAATCGATAATCATATTATTGGTATTCGTCCTTTTGAAAATGTTTCTGTGCCCGCCTATCCGCTGGCAATTCTGAAAAATGACCCTACCGGAAAACATACGGAAACCTGGGAGCTTCAGATTGATCAGAAAAAAGGGAAGGATGAATATCAGTTCGACCCGAAAACCCGGACGGTTACCCGGGGTTCAGATGGAATTCCGGAAATCAAACTGACGGGCAAGCCACGACGGGGAGATATTTCAGATGCAAACATGCAGATTCTGAATTTTGGTTCAAAGCATAATTCCGAGGTGATCGTTCGACAGATTTTATCGGGCCTGTCCCGGCGGGATTTGAAGCATTATCACGGCGAGCTGTTATTTGATAACGGACCGATTCAAATCCATTGCAACCCTGTGATCGAAGATGCTGAGCAGGATGCATTTCAGCAGATGATCGGTCAGTGTCGAATCTGCTTCCTGTATGACAAAGTCGAGAGTGCATCCCAATCCTACAATGGAACTGCAGACTGCACGAACATGGTGGCAGGCCGAATCATGTCCGTCAAACGACTTGAGAACCAGGCATGTGAAATCATCCTGCAACCCGGTGTCATCACATCACGTGCCGTGATTCTGGCAGCTGCAAAGCCTCCTGAACCAGACAGTAAATCTGCACCGAACACAAATAACACGACAGACAACAGCCAAGAACGTAAAAATAAATACATTTACAAGCTTTATCTGACCCAGTAAGGGCGGAGATGAAAATGGTACTACAAACCGAAACTACCGTTGCCAGTGCAACAGTCGAAGCGAAAAAAGCATTCCAGAGGCTGAAAACGCAACTGCATCGCCAGATGGTCGACGCCATCGATTTTTCCAAAGCAGGAGAACTGCCGGAAGACGATCTACGCCAGAAACTGCGTGGACTGGCAGAACATTTATGCATGCAGCAGGATATCGCGTTAGATCAGAAGAACCGTGATGTCATGGTTCGCGAGATCCTGGATGAGATCTACGGCTTTGGTCCCCTGGAACCATTAATGAGCGATCCGGATATCAGCGACGTGCTGGTAAACGGTGCCGACAAGGTGTTCATTGAACGCAACGGGGTGCTGGAACAGACTGACATCAGTTTCGCTGATGACGAGCATCTGCTCCAGTTAATTCATCGTCTGGTAGGACGTGCGGGACGACGAATCGACGAAGTGTCGCCGATGGTCGACGCCAAACTCCCCGACGGTTCCCGGTTGAATGCCGTGATACCACCTCTGGCTTTAAAAGGTCCCACACTTTCCATTCGACGTTTTCGAACCCAGGCTCTGCTGTTCGATGATATGGTTCAGATGGGATCACTGGCCCCTGATATGGCACGCTTTCTGGAAATGGCGGTTCAGGGACGTCTTAACATTCTGATCAGCGGTGGTACTGGTGCTGGAAAAACGACACTTTTGAATAACCTCAGTCGTTACATTTCAGGCAAAGAGCGAATTGTCACAATTGAACAGACGGCGGAATTGCAACTCCAGCAACCCGACGTGGTTTCGCTTGAAGCCAGACCTTCCAACATTGAAGGCCAGGGAGAAATCAATCAGCGTGACCTCTTGAAAAACAGTCTGCGAATGCGGCCCGATCGAATCATCGTTGGGGAATCTCGAGGCGGTGAGGTGCTGGAAATGCTGCAGGCCATGAATACCGGTCACGATGGTTCCATGAGTACCGTTCACGCCAACGATACCCGCGACGCTCTGGACCGGTTGGAGTTGATGATCGCGTTGTCAGGTGCGGAACTACCGAACTCGATTGCCCGGCGGTATATCGCATCGGCCGTGCACCTGTTGGTACATATTACACGACTTCCCAATGGTAAGCGAAAAGTCATGCGTATTTCGGAATTGATCGGCTTCCAGAACGGGGAATATATGGTGGAAGACCTGTTCGTTTATCGCATTACCGATGTCGATCCTCAAGGGAATGTGAACGGTGCATTTTATGCAACCGGGCACAAACCGGTTGCCATGAACTGGTTAACTCAAACTAACTTTAATGACTGCGATGATCTATTTCATGCACGCGAATTAAAGTTGGCCGATGTCCCATCAGACAAGCAGGTTGAATAGGAGATTTATCGATGGCAACAGACGCCACTATTAATACAAAAAAATCTGCAGATTCTTTTTCGGACATCCTCCGGGATCGAAATAAATACGCAATCACCGA
>NZ_CALFPF010000142.1 GCF_937919775.1 uncultured Gimesia sp. | reverse complement strand
ATCTTCAAGGAAGCCTACGATGAACATGACTGGCTGAAATCACAAGGGCCACGCACGCTGCCGCATGTGACGCTGGAAGAACGCAGCCGGTACGAGGATCATGAGAAACAATTGACGGCGCAAGTGGCACAGATCAAACGCGAAATCAGTGAACTCACTGCAAAAACGCTGCAACAACAGCGCGAGAAGAAAATTCAAACCTTGCCGGAAGTGGATCGTGAACAGATTTTGATTGCGGTTTCCAGTGAAAAGTCGCAACATACCGCCGCGCAGACGGAACTGTTAAAAAAACACGAAAAGCTGTTGAACATTGCCCCGGAGGAACTGAAGCAGGTCGATCCACAGTATCAACAGAAGTCGGCTGAGTTACAAAATCAGATCAAAGCCCTCGAATCGAAACGGCGGCCGGAACCCCGCATTCGCGCACTGTGGTCGCGTGGCTCCCCTTCTCCGACCTATATTTTGAAGCGCGGCAACTATCTCACACCGGGACGCCCTGTCGAACCCGGAGTGCCCGCGGTGCTCACGAAGCATGCCAACCCTGTGGAGATCATCACACCAGGGAAAAATGAAAAACCGATCGGACGCCGTCTTGCCTTTGCCCAGTGGTTAACCCGGTCCGACAACCCTTTGACCGCGCGGGTGATGGTCAATCGCATCTGGCTGCATCATTTCGGAAGAGGCATCGTCAATACGCCGGGCAATTTTGGAAAGGCGGGCGAAAAACCCTCTCATCCGGAACTGCTGGACTGGCTCGCCACGGAGTTTGTCCGCCAGGACTGGAGCCTGAAAGTCCTGCATCGATTGATGGTGACTTCGAACACGTATCGACAGGATTCTTCCGTGACCGAAGACACATTGCAACAGGATCCCGATGGAAGTCTCCTGTCACGCATGCCGCTGAAGCGCATGGAAGGGGAAGTTCTCAGAGATACGTTGCTGTATCTTTCCGGTCAGTTAGATGAGACCCCGTTTGGACCTGCCGATCCCGTTGATGTGCGCCCCGATGGTCTGGTCACATCGAAACAATCGGAACGCGGCTGGCGGCGAAGTATTTATGTTCTTCAGCGTCGAACACAAATCCCCACGCTGCTGGAGAGTTTTGACTACCCGCAGATGGGTCCCAACTGCCTGCGACGGGGAGAGTCGCTTGTCGCACCGCAGGCGTTACATATGCTGAACGATCAAATGATTCATCAACTGGCGGTGCATTTTGCTTCTCGAATTCGCAGTGAAGCCGGAGCTGATCCGCTGGCTCAGGTCGTGCAGATATATCTGAAATCGTTTGGTCGTTACCCAACGGAAGAAGAGAAAAGTATCGCCGTTGACGTACTCAAACAACTGGCGAAACAATGGGAAGAGGCAAACCCGCAACAGAAAGCGCAAACGGACTCAAGTCAAAAGTCGCTGGAGAATTTTTGCCACGCGATCTTTAATCTGGCAGAGTTTCAATACATCGATTAACGAACACAGGAATTCCGCTTCCCGAAGCATTCAACATAAAGAGTCGTCGCATGAGACAGGATCATACCATTCATCAACAAATTCCGAGACGCAGTTTTTTCCAGCAGGTCTCCACAGGAATTCAGGGCGCCGCATTGACCTGGCTGCTACAGCAGGATTTGTATGCGAATTCAAAATCGCCCGCGCATCAGGCAACTCCCACTTTCGGGCCGCATCACACAGCACGTGCCAAATCGGTCATTCATTTATTCATGAATGGGGGACCGAGTCAGATGGATTTATTTGATCCCAAGCCACTGCTGGATAAGTTTCATGGCAAGCAGCACTTTGATCAGATCGCAGGGGAAGTGGAATTTCCCGAGCAGGCCGGCGCTTTGATGCGCAGCCCGTTCAAGTTTGCCCGACATGGGGAATCGGGAATGTGGCTCTCCGATGCCATGCCTCATCTGGCAACGCAGGTAGATGAAATCACCTTGATTCGTTCGATGTACACCACCAATTTGACGCACGAACCCGCGCTTTACAAAATTCAGTCTGGCAGCGAATTTACGGGGCACCCTGCGTTAGGAGCCTGGGCCTCTTATGGATTGGGAAGCGAAAATAAAAACCTGCCCGCGTATGTCGTTCTGGATGACCCGCTCGGCTTGCCTGTCAATGGAATTGAAAACTGGCAGTCCGGTTTTCTGCCCGCGCAACATCAGGGCACGCGATTCCGTGCAACGGGTTCTCCAGTGTTGAACCTCAAGCCCGGTTACGAGCAACCCGCAGCGGTTTCCCAACTCGAACGCGATTTGATCACGCGTCTGGATCAAATTCATCAGCGAAAACATGCGCATTATCATCAACTGGAAGCGCGTCTTTCGACTTATGCACTGGCTGCGCGAATGCAGATTGCGGCTTCCGATGCACTTGATCTTTCGCAGGAGACTGCGGAAACGCAAAAAATGTATGGCATCGATCAACCTGTCACCGAATCGTACGGCCGCCGCTGTCTGATCGCGCTCCGCCTCGTTGAGCGGGGCGTGCGTTTTGTGCAGTTATTTATTAACGGCCAGATCTGGGATACTCACAGCGCGATTGCGACAAACCTGAAAACGGCCTGCCAGCGGACCGACCAACCGGTGGCCGCGTTACTGAAAGATCTGAAACAACGCGGCTTACTGGATGAAACACTCGTGATGTGGGGCGGCGAGATGGGGCGGTTGCCGATTGCGCAACTTGCAGCTGATAAAGATGAACGCAAATCGGGCCGCGATCATAACAAGAACGCGCTCTGTACCTGGATGGCAGGAGGCGGCGTCAAGAAGGGCCTGACCTGGGGGGAGACTGACGAACTCGGTTTTGCCGCTGTCGAAAACCGCATCAGCGTACCCGACTGGCACACCACCATGCTGCATCTTTTGGGATTGAACCACGAAGAACTGTTCATTCCCCGAAATGGGCTAAACGAACGCCTGACCGGGGTAGGCAACAATCCCCGAGTCGTTGAGGAAATACTGGCGTAACAGCCAAATTGAAATCGTTTGTAAAAAACAACTTTGCCGATTCACGAATCACGTCAAACTTACGCGACGCGTTCTATCCGATCAGGCAATGATATCTTGAATCAGATCTCCGCCCAGGTCGGTGAGGCGATAATCGCGGCCGTTGAAGCGATAGGTCAGTTTCATATGATCAATGCCCATCAGATAGAGCAGTGTCGCATGCAGATCGTTCACACCCACGCGATTATGAACGGCTTTGTAACCGAAATCATCACTGGCGCCATATTGCACACCCCCTTTAATTCCGCCGCCTGCCATCCACATCGTGAATGCGTTCGGGTTATGATCGCGGCCTTGACTCCCCTGTGAATCGGAGGTTCTACCGAATTCACCGCCCCAGACTACAAGCGTTGAATCTAACAGGCCGCGTGCTTTCAGGTCGGCCAGGAGCGCACCAATCGGCTGATCGACCGATTTCGCAGCGATCCGATGATTGAGGCCAATATCACTGTGCCCGTCCCAGGGAACATCGGCGACCCCGCCGCCGCCGCCATTGGTGCCTGCATAAATCTGAATAAAGCGAACACCCCGTTCGACCATGCGACGTGCAGTGATACACTGTTTCGCGACCAGTTCTGTTTCTTTCTGGTCCACGCCGTACATTTTTTGAATGACCTCTGACTCATCCTGCACATCCAGCGCCTCAGGCGCTGCGGTCTGCATGCGATAGGCGAGTTCAAACGATTCCAGACGTGCTGCGAGATCGGCTTCGTGCGGCCTTAGTTCCTGATGTCTGGCATTCACCTGTTTCAATAAATCGAGCTGTTTACGCTGTTGCTGATCAGTCATCGTATTCAGACGAGACAAATTCGAAATCGGTACGGTGCTTCTGCCATCAATGGCAGTCGGCTGAAAGACCTTGGGTAAAAAACCGGGAGCCCAGATCGGATTTCCCCCACGGGGCATCGCACCATGCATGACTACAAAACCCGGCAGATTGGAATTTTCCGTCCCCAGTCCATAAGTCACCCAAGACCCCATGCAGGGTCTGCCCTGTAGAAACGCTCCCGAATTCATTTCCAGCATGGCGGGTGTGTGGTTATTCGAACGGGAAAAGCAGGAATAAATGAACGACATATCGTCGACGTGACTGGCAATGTTGGGAAAAATTTCAGAGACCCACGCTCCCGATTCGCCATGCTGCTTAAATTTGAAAGGCGATTTCAGCAACTTCCCGCTGGTGGTGAAAAACCCGGTTTTGGGGTCTGCACCTTCCAGCTTCTCCCCATCTTTTTTCTGCAGCATGGGTTTATAGTCAAAGGTATCCACCTGCGAAGGGCTACCAGGCATAAACAACCAGATAATCGATTTTGCTTTGGGCACAAAATGCGGTTGTTTGACCTGCAGATCCCCTTCGTCTGCTGCACCGGCTGAATTCAGCACACCCTGCTCTTTCAGTAAACCTGTTAACGCCAGGCTTCCGAATCCTAATCCCGCGTTTTTAAGAAAAGATCT
>NZ_CALFPF010000141.1 GCF_937919775.1 uncultured Gimesia sp. | reverse complement strand
CTCCGGCGAGATCCCCGCTAAAATGAAAACCAGAAAAAGGAACTCATACTTCATAATACAGGAATAAGAATACCGGTTTCTCATCGTAAACCGGCGGGAAACACAAAGCGACCTCTTTTTAAGTGAAGTTAATAAATAGAACTCATTCTCGATTAAAACCATGCGCACGATCTTGCACGTTGATATGGACGCCTTTTATGCGTCGATTGAAGAACGGGACCACCCCGAATTGAAAGGGCAGCCGATCATTGTCGGCGGTCGTGCAGACCAGCGGAGTGTGGTTTCCGCAGCCAATTATAAAGCGCGCGAGTTTGGCGTGCACAGCGCCATGCCCATGAAAACCGCGCGCCAGCTTTGTCCGCACGCACATTTTTTCCCCGTGCGGATGAAAGATTACGCCGAGGTCTCACATTCCATTCAGAATATTTTTCGTAAGTACACACCACTGGTAGAACCGCTTTCGCTAGATGAAGCCTTTCTAGATGTTACCGGCAGTCAACTACTCTTCGGAACCGGACAGGAAATCGCCGTTTCCATCAAACGGGAAATCAAAGAGACATTGAACCTGATCGCTTCGGTCGGCGTCGCCCCTAACAAGTTTCTGGCAAAAATCGGCAGTGACGCAGATAAACCCGATGGTCTGGTGATTGTCGAACCGGACCGCATTCATCACTTTCTTGATCCGCTCCCCATTTCACGAGTGTGGGGCATCGGAAAGGTGGCAAACAAACGCTTCGCCAGACTGGGAATCAACACGATTGCACAACTGCGAGCTCTTGAACCGCGTTTATTATCCGAACTGTTTGGCGAACAGGGACCGCATTTATGGAAACTGTCGCAAGGCATTGATGAACGCCCCGTTGTTCCCGAACGGCAGGCGAAATCGATTTCGCGCGAGACTACCTTTTCACAGGACGTGACCGATCTGGAGATTCTGAAAACGGTTCTGATTGAACTGGTGGAAGACGTCGCCCGCCGCCTGCGTAAAAACGAACTGCGCGGCAGAACCATACAACTCAAAATACGCTACGATGATTTCTCCACTTTTACCCGTTCAGTGACCGTCAACCAGCCAACCGATATCACACATGAAATCGAAGAGGCGGCGTTACTGATGCTGGAGCAAAGGCTTCCCGAGCGCCCCTTATCCATCAGACTGATCGGCGTGGGGGTCTCCGGATTTGACGCCGGCCATTTACACCAGCGTTCTCTGTTCGATGAGGACGATCAACAAAAACATTCGCGCCTCGATCAGGTAAAAGACCAGATCGCCAACCGCTTCGGAACCGATTCGATCAAACGCGCGAATCGGATTTCCACGGATGATACTGATGCGGAAACAACATAGTTCAAATCCCCTTATCAGGGAAGATCGGTGCTGCCAGCCGATTGTCGGCGATTGCTGATGCGAATCAGAAAGAAACCGACGACCACCATCAGCAGCGAGCCCCCCAGCCAGACCAGGGGGAGATGTTTCTGGTTTTCGAGATTGATTTCCCATTGGCTCAAGGAATCCTGATAACTGGCAATGGTAATCAGCAGGCCGTTATGAATCATGTGCAGCATGATGCCGGGAATGACGCTACCGGAGAGGATATTTACATAACCCAGACAAAGCCCCATGAAGAAACTGGGAAAAAAACGCTCAATGAACAGTGAATCGCGGACGATGACATGAAACAACGCGAACAGAAACGAAGAGGCCAGAATCGCCCACGTATTCGAAAAGCGATTGAGCAGCGCACTTAAAAGATAGCCGCGAAAAAAAAGTTCTTCGCACACAGCGGGCAACACTGCCAGTGAGACAAGTTTGATCCACAACGGCACCGCTCCCAGTTCGAGCTTCAGTGATTCAAATAATTTAGAAAGCGATTCGATCCGCTCATCACTTAACGCAAAGATTTCGATTTCGTAAGCGAACGGCCACAATGTAAAACCGAGCAGAATCGCTCCCAGACAAGAGAAGATTCCGGGCCGATACCACCGAAACCCGGTTTTCAGTTTCACACCTCCCAGTCGGGCAAACAGGAGCGGAATCAAAAGAAACAGACAGAACGTAAGCGATCCCGATATCAGCAGACGCAGGGAGATCGACATGTCCCGCAGACGACTCACAAAAGCAGCAGAAAGAATAAACACGGGGAACATCACCGCCAGACACAACATCGCGTTATTCAAGGCAGGCGCCAGATGCGTTTTACGCGAGCGTTTGAAAAAATCAGACCAGGAGGTTTCGCTCTCATATAAAATCGTATCGGTTCCGAAAATCCGGGCCGCCAAACTCAGCGCAACAATCCCGTAAAACAGGGTGGAAAACACCGAGACGAAAAACAGGAGGGGCTGCGCATCGTGCAGCAGAAAATCGCGACTGAGTAACACAATATTCGCGAGCGGGATCACTGCCCAGATCAGAGTCATCTTTAAATCGGGCACCATCCCCAGAATGCCGGGCGCCATCGAGATCAGCATCAATGGAATCAGATAGGCCTGCGCTTCTTTAAAGCTGCGGGCAAAACTGGTGATGCAGAGCAGAACGGCGGAGAAGAACGCGGCAAAAATCACCAGTAACAGCAGGATTTCGAGCAACACGAACACTGTCAAGCCTTCACCAAACAGAACGGTCTCCAGCCCATTGGCATAAGCAGTTGCCAGCATGGCCGTCATGTTCACCATTGCCGTCATGATGGCAACGACCAGCACCGCGATGAATTTCGCACTTAAAATCCACATGCGAGGCAGCGGAGCTGCCATCAATGTTTCCAGCGTACCTCGCTCTCGCTCCCCCGCCGTCAGATCGATGGCCGGATAAACGGCTCCGGTCATGGTCATCAGAATCAGAATCAGAGGTACGATGGTCACCAGCGAAGTGGCCTGCCCCATTTCGGATTTCACTGTCGAAACGGACGTCAAAAAGGGAACAGTTTCACTTTCTCCCAGTTGCGACAGCAGTCGATCCCGATAGTTCCAGCGAACTGCCTGTAAACGTTTCTCGACGTATTCTGCAGCACGGCGGCTGTGCCCTGATTCCGAACCGTAGATGAGCTGGAAACGACCGCTGGGATGTTTTTCTTTAGATTTTTTGGGGGTGACGTCTATTGGAAAGTAGCGGACACCGACATCAACGACTCCTTCGCGTACCAGACTCACGATACTTTGATTATGGTTGCCCTCGTCTGCGATCATGAATTTGACGACCGGTTTGATCTGTTTGAATGCTGCCAGTGTTCCCGCGGAAGGCGTTGCCCCGGTTGTCGTTGCCCCCGATACTTCCAGCTCCGGTTTTTCTTTCGCGGAAAGTAACTCGTCCCCCTGACTGAACATGGCCCGGAATAATTGTCCCTCCGATTCATTCGGCAGAACAATCCGATATTCAATCTCGCTCAAGTGAGTGACCTGATTGAGAAAAAACTTCTGCAACATCACCCCTAACAGAGGGTAAACCAGCAACGGCATTAAAATCAAAGTGATCACCGTGCGACGATCTCGCAGAATCTCACGCAGTTCTTTTCGCAGCAAACCGGAAAACCGGAAGCTCTTAGTAGGTGTGAAGATCCGGTCATCAGAATCATGGTCAAAAGGAGACGCCATCAAATTAATTCCTCTTGAGCGGTCGGCAAGATTCCCGCAGGCTCAAGAGGCGCATCGAGCAGCTGCAGAAATATTTGCGTCAACGTCTGGCAGGAAGTGCACTGCTGCAGTTCTGCCAATGTCCCCTCGTAGTTTTTTTTCCCGTAGTATAATAACCCGAATCGATCACAAAGCTGTTCTGCTTCATCCAGTCGATGCGTACAGACAATCACCGCTTTGCCTTCCTCGCGCAATAGATCGATGTAATCAAAAATCACTTTACTGCCCACCACATCCAGGCCGCGCGTCGGCTCGTCCATCAACATCACGGGGGGATTGTGGATCAGCGATCGCGCCAGATTCACGCGCTGTTTCTGCCCGGTGCTCAAGGTGGCAGTACGACGATCGAGAAATGAAGTGATGTCGAACAGGCGAGACAACTTTTCAATCCGTTCTTCGGCCTGCAGAGGATGGACGCCATACACGTCGGCAAAGAAAGACAGAATTTCATGCGGCGTCAGCCATTGATACAGGCCCGCACTGGTCGAGACCAGTCCGACCCGCCGCTTGATTTCATCGGGATGGCTTGAGACCAGAAAGCCTTCCACTTCCGCATCGCCGCTGGTTGGTTTCAGGAGTCCCAGAATCATGCGGAGCGTGGTCGTCTTACCGGCTCCGTTGGGCCCCAGTAGACCGTAGACTTCTCCCGGCTGAACTTCAAATGAGACATGGTCAACCGCCAGAACATCCTGATTTCCGGCTTCAAATATCCGCGTGAGATCTTTTACAAGAATCATCCTGGCCCGCCCCCCCTGCTCTCATCTGACACGTTCAGCGCAATCCATGCGTCATGAATTTACAATCAAGGTGATAATTCAAAAAGATCGGTAAAGTAATATCGTTCAATCAGCTTTGAATGGAACTGCCTGCTTCACTTGCGTTGATATCACTGGAACTGTGAAAGAAATGCTGGCGCATACTCAACGCATTCTCGAAGTGAGTCCATTCTAACAAACTGAAAGTGAATCTGTCACGCACTAAAAATGGAACCGGAGAAAGAATTCGCATTACCCCTTCCATTTATTGAACGATTGTTCTTCAGAACCTCATTTTCCCCTGAGTCAAATAAGACTCCTGAAACACCTTGCACAGCTGTGTCGGCTCGACCACAATTAAATGCTTCAACCTGAACCGCCTGAAGTGACACTCACTGATTTCAACGATACCAGATACTAAAGGACATACGATGACCGTACCATTACCCGCCTGCAGGTTAAACTGCATTCTGATGGTCTGCCTGATCACAAATTGTGCTGCGGCGGAAGATGACTGGCGCATCTGGCGGGGTCCGCATGCCAATGGCATCGCTGCGCAGAGGGAAAAACCGCCTGTGAAATGGAGCGAATCGCAAAATATTCGCTGGAAAGCACCTCTGCCAGGCCGGGGACATAGCTCGCCGATTGTGGTAAATGACCGTGTGTTGATCTCCACCGCGGATGAAGAAAAGCAAATTCAATCGGTTGTCTGCTTTGATCGTGCCACGGGGCGACAGCTCTGGAAAACCGATGTCAGTCAAGGCAATTTTGCCCCGAAGATTCACCAGAAGAATACCCATGCTTCGCCGACACTGGCTTCGAATGGAGAAACCGTCTTCGCTGTATTTCCTCAGTTCGATCAGGTTCAGTTAACGGCCCTTGACCTGAATGGAAAGCAGCAGTGGCAGATCAAAGCTGGCGGCTATCTGCCCCTCGCGTATCAATTCGGCTATGCCCCCTCTCCGATTCTGTATCAAGACAAAGTGATTGTCACTTCAGAATACGAGAAGGATGGTTTTATTGCCGCCTTTGATCAGCAGTCGGGCCGCGAAGTCTGGCGGATCAAACGGCCGGAGAAGATGAACTTCTCAACCCCGATCGTGGCGAGGATCGCGGGCCGCGACCAGATGCTGCTCAGCGGCAATGCCAAAGTGGCCAGCTTTGATCCCCAGACCGGACGCGATCTCTGGTCGGCCCCTGCGATGTGGATCGTCAGTTGCGGAACCATGGTCTGGGACAAAGACCTGGTCTTCACCAGTGGCGGATTCCCATTGAAAGGGACAATGGCCGTCAAAGCCGATGGTTCGGGAAAAGTCGTCTGGACCAATCTGGTAAAATGTTATGAGCAATCGATGCTGGCCTACAACGGATATCTGTACGCAATCGACGATAACGGCATCGCTTTTTGCTGGAACGCCCAGACGGGCAAGGAACACTGGAAAAGCCGACTGGGCGGGAAAGTTTCTTCTTCGCCGGTGCTGGCAAACGATTGCCTCTACCTGACCAATGAGCAGGGCAAAACATTCGTGTTTAAAGCAAACCCCGAAAAGTTCGAACTGCTGGCTGAAAACCAGCTCGGCGACGAAGGTTTCGCGACCCCGGCAATCTGCGGCAATCAGATCTTCCACCGTGCCGCCACCAACGCGTCAGGTAAACGTCAGGAATTTCTGTACTGTATCGGAGAGTAAAATGGGGACAGCAATTGAATTTTTTGACGTCCTGATAAAGTACGGCGAAGTAAATTCAAATTAATTCAGACTCTTGAATTTCTTTCGCGCATAAAAAAACTGCAGCCAGTGCAGAACCGGCTACAGTTTGTCAGTTTATCAAGAATGTTATTTCGCTCCAGGTTTGAGTTCTTCCTGTCCTCTCGCAGCAATTAATTTTTCGTCAACTTAAAGTCAGCCGTATTGTGACCAGAGAAAACACTTCAACTATGCCGACCTGGAAACTATTTGACCTGATCATCGTAGGACAAGGGCTGGCGGGGACCGCGCTGGCCTGGACGTTACTTCGACGCAGTTATCGCGTGCTGGTGATCGATCGCTGTGAGCCGATCACGTCTTCAAAAATTGCGGCAGGGCTGATCACGCCGATTACCGGACTGCGACTCGTTGTGTCCTGGAGACTCGATGAATTCCTGCCGTTTGCGACTCGCTTTTATCGCAGTGTGGAACAGCAGACCGCTGCTCATTTTTTCGAACTGAAGCCGATGCTGCGTCTGTTTTCTTCAGAACAGGAGCAGGAACAATATCGGCAGCGCTCACAAACGCATTTCCCTGATCTGGTATCTGTTCCTGAGCCACTGGCTGATCCCAATGACTTCGAGATTTCGCAGGGCGGCTTTGAGATGACCGGCGGCGCACAGCTTGATGTGCCGACTTATCTGAATGCATCGCGGCACTGTTTGGAAAATCAAAACAGTTTTCTGGAAGCAGATGTAGACCCGGTCAAGGATCTTGAATTCCAGTCAGAAGAAGTTCAACTGCCGCGCTGGAATCTGGCGGCAAAAAAAATAATTTTCTGCGAAGGCATCCGCAGTCAACAGAATCCCTGGTTCCAAACGGTCCCTTTCGAAGGGGCGAAAGGGGAAATTCTGACTTTGAAAATACCGGGACTCACTGAGCGACGCGTTGTGCATCGGGGCGTCTGGCTGGCGCACTGGAAGGACGATCTGTATCGCGCGGGCTCGACGTATGATCGCGAACATCTGAATTGTGAACCGACAAACGCCGGTCGCGAGGAAATCTGTGCGCGACTGTCTGAATTCCTCAAACGGCCTGTCGAAGTAGTCGACCACCGTGCTGCAGTCAGACCAGTGATTCGTGGACGCTTGCCGATTATGGGTCTGCATCCCGAGCAGCCTCAACTCGGATTTTTTAACGGGTTCGCTTCCAAGGGGAGCCTGCAGACGCCGTGGATGGCGGATCATTTTGTCAATATTCTGGAAGGCAGCGTGCCAGTGGAAAAACAACTCGACCTCAGCCGAAAAATCGATCTCCGCTCATGACACGTTTGACCGATCAGGCCCATGAATTGATCACGATCATTTTGCAGCAGGGTGAAACTGCCATTGATGCGACCGCCGGAAACGGACACGATACGCTGTTTCTCTGTCAGACGGTGGGACCTGCGGGCCGTGTGTTTGCATTGGACATACAACAGGCGGCCCTTGATCAGACGGCAAGCGCACTCGAGCGAGCCGGCTTTTCAAACTGCGAACTTTTGTGTTGCGATCACAGTCAGCTCGGTGAAATCATTTCTGCCGACTTGCTCCAGCAGATCGGCGCAATCATGTTTAATCTGGGTTATCTGCCGGGTGGCGACCATACCAAAATCACACAACAACACTCGACACTGACTGCGCTCAAAGCCTCTTTGAACCTGCTGCGTTCCGGTGGCATCCTGACGATTCTGGCTTATCCCGGTCATCCCGGAGGGGCCGAGGAAACCGCAGCCGTTTCAGATTTGCTGGCCCGGCTTGATCCAGCAGCATACGCGAAGGAAGTAATTTTCGCGTTATCAGAATCAGCCAGCGCGCCGCGGTTGTTTGTCGTCAGAAAACAAGCAGACTAAACCCACATCACTCTTCTTCAGAGTCATCTTCAGTGTTATTTTCTGATTCGGAAGACTGGCGAATCTCTTCAATAATCTGTCGGGCACGATCCACGTTAGAGGACATCACATCCACTTTGACTTCGAAGATTCCGGTGTAACCTGCCTGAAGCTCATTTTCGAGCATGCAGCGAATTCCTTCACCTTCCAGCGTCATCTTAATAAATTCCGCTTCCATCACGTTCGTGGTAGAATACACCGTTTCCAGGCTTTCGCTCATCGTTTTTTCCTTAGACAAACCGTCCCTGACTCATCAATTGATACAGGGAGCGCTTAACAGTCAGTCACAAATCAGTTTTGCATCTGACCAAACTAACCGGAAAGTCTATTTACATCAATACTGTTTTCCGAACGGAAAGCCTGACCTCCATTAAAGAGACAGAATCTCACGATTCGCCAATTTGTCAACCATATTTGATGTTACAGGCCCTTGTGACATCATTAAACTGAAGCTGACCAGTAACCGGAATCGCGACATCACTCTTATGGCTTCGGTGCCACTAATTCCGGTTGAGCTGCTGTCGGCGGTGCCGGTAGCTTTTGTTGAAACTCCTGAATTTTCTGCTGTTGCTCCAGGTCTTTGAGATAATCCTGCAGCAGTTGATACGTCTTTTGAAATTCCTGACGATTTGTGACCATCTGATATTTCGAATCAAGCTGCACCTGCTGATAATTCTTGATCACAGTTTCCAGTTCCACAACTGAGGGAACTGAAGAATTCGAAGAAATATTTTCGGGCAAAGCCAGATAATCTTTCCAGACATCGTCCAGAATTTGATCGAGTTCTTGATGC
>NZ_CALFPF010000140.1 GCF_937919775.1 uncultured Gimesia sp. | reverse complement strand
GACATTGAAGCTGGATCCCTACGGTTCGCTGGCCATGCAGGAATCACGCTATCCGATCACCAAAGCCGGAATTAAAGCGCTGGCGGAAACGATCATCGATTATCGTAAAAAAGATCTCGATGAAAATCTCAACACCGAATGCGTGATGCTGCCCAATCAGAAATATGATGGAAAAGACTGCTACTGTTTCATCGCTCATTTTTCCAACGCGAAAGAATCGGAAACCTATCGCAAATCAGTCATCTATATCGATGAAAAAACCTGTCTGCCGATTTTTGTTCGCGGTTTTGGCTGGCCGCAAGGTGATCTGGCGAGTTCTTCCCCGGAAGAACTGGACGAGCAGACTCTGATCGAATCGTACTCATTCACCGACATCAATATGAAGTCAGAACTGGCTACGAGCGAATTCGATGATTCCAACACCAACTACCGCTTTCGCAGATAAGCGATCGCGTTTATCATAAATTGCCTGAGAAGACAGATCGCCTGTCTCGAACTATCACAGTTTGAGATGGGCGATTGCTTCTTCCGGGGAGACGACATAGCTTAAATAAAACGGTCCGAATTCCGCATACTTGGCCGAAGCTTTATCGAATCGCATGGTGTAGACAATTTCCTTGATTGGCTCGGGAGCGCGACCCCATAAGGTGACCCCCCATTCCCAGTCATCAAAGCCCGTGGATGCGGTAATGACCTGCACGACGCGGCCGGCGAATTTCATTCCGCTCAACCCGTGCTCTGCCATCATGCTGTAGCGATTGCTGAACGGTTCCATGTACCAGTTGGCGCCGGGAACACGCGACTTATTCATCGGATAAAACGTGCAGACTGGAAAGTCGGGAAACTCAGGATAGATTCGTTGCTGATTCATCGCAGGCAGACGGCTTTCATACGCTTTCATCTTGGCCTGAAACGCCGGGCTTTCCGGATCGGTCCCCTCCTGCTTGAGTTTTTCTGCGTAGCGTTCCAGCGTGGGAACGTATTCAGAAATTTCGGTGATCGAAACAAACGAATAAGTGGGAATCAGAGCCGGGCCCAGGCCACAAGCACGGATCGCCTGTTTGATGCTGTCGATCTTGATCGGATCGGGGTCCATAATCAGCACCTGCAGATCGGCTTTATGGCCGGAGACGATTGATGTCTGAATGCGAATCGGGGCATCGGGATGTTTCGGATCCAGCAGCGCGGCGAGTGTTTCACGGCCCTCGGCGCGGGTATTCTGATCGATCTGATTCAGTACGCCTTGATCAACGCGGTAATACAGGTGCAGGCAATGCCAGCCCTCGGTCATGTTCATCGTGGGTTCAGGCTGGGGAGCGGCAGTATGGGGAGGACGATTCACGTCGGGTCACCTTGCTAAAATGGAAAAGGAAAGTCGTTCATCACTCAGAATCAACTATCATATGTAATCTGATGTATGGTTGATCTGAAGCGATTATAGCTGAGAGCGCACGAGGAGCAAACTCTGCAGAGAGAGCCGATTGGAACTCGATTTCGAATTCTCCGGATTATTTCTTGATTTGCAGCTGTTTTTCCTCCCAGCCCATTTTCTGGCTGACCTCTGCAGGATACTTCCACTCCTCTGCTTTCACATGGCTTAAGGTGACCGGACAGCGACTGGCGGCCATGGCGACGGTTTGAGGTAGATCCAGAAACCGCAATACGTTGAGGAGTGCCGGCCCTGTCTGATGGGAATCGGGTAGCCCCCGGAGATCAAGTTCGCTGATCCCCTGCTCAAACAGGGACGCATACAGACACAATACGGCGGAATCGCCGGTTGCCTGCAGCGTTAAAGACGCTTTTTCGAACTCGGGTTGTGCTTTCAATTCTTGAATGGCGCGGCGGACATCCCAGATCTGCATGCCTTCCATTGATTGTCCCAGCAGATAAAACCGGCGTCGGATCTGTGTCTGCTTCGTTTTATCCGGGTTCCATTGACTCAAGCCAACACCCCGTGGTGCCACGAAAGCGATAGCCGATTTTCCAGTGAGAACCTTGTTTCGCATTTGCTGGTAGATCTCGGCTGCATTTTCCTTAATCGAGCCGGGAGAGAACGAGTCCGGAAAAGTGGAAGACAGTGCTGTTGTGATGATGTCCCACTCCTGTTGATCGATCACGTTCAGAGTGACTTGTTCGACGGCTGGGGTCTGACTTTGTTCGGGAAGCAGTACAAACAGTTTCAAAGGAACATGTTTCTGGCTGTCGAACGAAATGGTTTTGAGCGTCAGTCCATCTTTGGTGATCGTTTCGACTTTGGTTTTGGTGGTCGAATCGTTTTTTTCCGGCCAGCCGCCGAACGATTTCTGCAGGAGTTGTTTTTTCCATTGTTCGGTCATTTGATGCCATTGGGCCGTGTCTTCTGGAACTGTGGATTTAGCCTGTTCGACGAATGATTCGTGGATCTTCGCGTTTTTCTGGTCTTCGGGCAGCGTTTTGAAGACTTTGAGCTCTTCGGGGGTATGGAATTTCGTCGCCGCCATTTCGATCAGCGAATCATCGCCTTTGAGGAAATGGTTGAACCAGTGGAACGCATGAATCCGCAGTTCCTGGGTGTCTTTGTGCGGGCCTTCGGTGATCTGTAGACCCAGATTCTGAGGCACGCCATACAGTTCGTAGATCTGCATGGTTTTATTATAAACGTCAACCACGCCATCCAGCGGAAAGATGCTGTCTTTATCGGTATTGGAAATCAATAAGGGACGCGGTGCTACCAACGCGGCGACCTGGGCGTAATCCCACTGATACGTATTGACCATAAACATACAGTCGCAGTGCCCTTCCACGGCGCCATCAATCACGTAATTCTTAAGATTCGTAATGCCGGCAACAGGCACGGCGGCTTTGATGCGTTCATCCAAAGCGGCAATCCACCAGCTGTAAGCCCCGCCGCCGGAGCGGCCGGTGACTCCCAGTTTTTCACCATCCACTTCCGGTCGCGACTGCAGGTAATCCAGCGCACGAATACAGTTCCAGGCTTCGACGCCGGCCGGCGTATAACCGCGCGACAGCCACCACCACATCCCTTCACGATAGGTGCCGTGATGCAGGCCTTCGATTTCACCCAACTGCAGAGTGTCAATCGTCAGGCAGACATAACCGTTACGCGCAAACCATTCGCCATGATGCTGGTAATGTACCTTGTTGCCGTAGATGATGCCGTTTTTCTTGACGCCTCCATGACCGCAGACATACAGAATTGCGGGGATTTTTCCTTCCTGTTTGATCGGGCGGTACAGGTTGCCTGTCACATACAGGCCGGGGCGCGACTGAAATGTGATATTTTCCACGATGAAGCCGTCACTGGTAATGCTGTTTGTGATGACCGGTTTGAGATCGGTTTTAGGCGGTAAGGGAGACAGCCCCAGCATTTCGAACAACTGCTTGCGGTACGTCCCCCGCTTCTTTTCCCAGGTCTCCAGATCTTTGATGTCCTTCAGACTGCGGTTAGCCAGCCGCATGGTGTGATCGCGAAAATAGTCACTCAATTGCTGGTCAGCGGCGGTGGTCCCGATGACCTTGCGACGGTCTTTGACCGGATCGGCTGCTTGGGATGAACCAGGCTGGAAGAAAAGTCCGATCAAAGTCAACGCGATCAAAAGCCGGTGGTGTCGTTTCTGAGTCATCGTAAATCCTGTTGTATGCAGAGGCGGGATACGGAGGAGAGTGTTTCATTAACAATGCTAAGAATTGTATCAGGTCGCATGACCGCTGTCAGCTAAATGCGTAGAAATCTGCGGGTCAGCAGCGCCGTTTCTGATTCTGTCTGGTTCTGAATCTGAAGGAAAACATCTGTTTTTACTAAGAAATCAGCTCAGTCCGGCGAACCCCCGGCAGAGAGAGCCCGTCATCAGGGTATTGTTTTTCTCTGTTTCAGCGAGTTGGTTTTCTGTGCTGCAGCAGGGAGAGGAACCCCCCTTCAGGAAACCGGAAATGTGGAGAACACAAATGTCAAAACAGGCAAAAAGTCTGCAGGCCGTTCTCAATCAATGGCTGGAACGCGATTTGACTGCGGAAGCGCAGGCGGGGAAATTAGCGCCGGTCTTTCTGTTGGATGAACTGGTCTGCGATGTCGTAGAGGTTCTGAACGCTGGCCGGTTTCCGATTCTGTACGGCGGTTCGGGCGTGGGGAAGTCTTCGGTGATTTACAAACTCGTCGCGCTCAGCGAGGCGGGGGAAGGTCCAGCGGCTTTTGAAAACGCGCGTGTTGTGAAATTATCGTTCCGGCGAGCCATGGCATGTCTGAAAAAAGAAAACCAGTTGCGCGGTGAATTTCAAAATCTGCTGGATGCGCTGCTGGCGGCGGATGAAAATATCATTCCTTTCTTCTGTGATATGGAAGTCATGAATGATTATAATCTGCAGCCCCTGTTCCAGGCATTTGCCTATCAGACGGAGCGTCCGTTGCTGGCGGAAGGAAATCGCGTCAGTGTGGAAGCGATGTTTGAGAACTACCCTGAGCTGGAGAGCCATTTTGTGGCTTTGAAGGTAGATGAACCGGATCTGTCAACAGCGCGAAAGATCGTCAGTCTGTGGTCGGAGAATCAGTACCAGACAGAAGGCATTCAGTTTACGGAGTCGGCGCAGGAAGAGGCGTTATTGCTGACGCATCGTTTCCTGTCTCGATTGAATATGCCGCGTAAGGTGCTGGATCTGTTGAATCAGGTGAAAGTCGTACGCGATGATGAGAACACGGTCACCGAGACCGATGTCATCACGCGGTTTCACCAGGTGCATAAGGTTCCTCTGTCACTGATCGACCCTGATCTGCCGTTGGATCTGAAAAAAGTGCATCATCAGTTTGCATCGGTTGTGCTGGGACAGAATCCGGCCGTCGAAGCTGTGGTGCGGATGATCGGCATTACTAAAGCCGGTCTGAGTGATGTGCGGCGTCCGCTGGGGGCGTTTCTGTTTGCCGGTCCGACCGGCGTCGGTAAAACGCACATCGCGCAGAAGCTGTCGCAGTATCTGCTCGGGCGACCGGACAGTATGGTGCGGCTGAATATGGCCGATTACCAGTCTGACGGTGCAGCGGGAACGTTGTTTGGAGATCCGGATGAGTACAGTCTGCAAAAGCGACAGGGCCTGCTGACACAGCGTCTGCAGGGGCAGTCGTTCACGGTGCTGCTGCTGGATGAGTTCGAAAAGTGTTCTCCGCTGGTGCTGGACCGGTTTATGCAGTTGATCGATGAAGGCTGTTTCATTAATGGAACGGGCGAATCGGTTTCCTGCCGTTCGACGGTGATCATCGCGACGACCAATGCGGGGGCAGAACTGTATCGGAGAAACATGATCGGTTTCGCCGAAGGGTTTTCCTCGAAGCAGGAAGTCGAACAGGCGGTTCATCGCCGTCTGGTGGAATGGTTTCGGTTTGAGTTTTTGAATCGCTTTGATGAGATTGTGTACTTTCACTCGCTGAATGCGAACGACATTCGGGCGATTGCCGCGTGTGAACTGAATCTGCTGCAGGAGCGTATCGGCTTGAAACGAAACCGGTTGAAGATCCAGCCGGATCGGGTGATGCTCGACTGGCTGGCAGCGAAAGGTTATGACCCTTATTTCGGGGCACGTTTTTTACGACGTACGATTGAACGTTTTGTGACGCCGGTCATCTCGGATGTCATCAATTCGCAGTCGCCGAAAAAAGGGACGACGTTGCATTTAACCTTTGAAAAGCAGCAGGTTGTGGTCCGTTTTGAAAAACAGCGCGGCTGTTTAACCAGTCATGCTGAGACGGCCACTGTTTCCGGTGATCAGATTGCCGACAAGTCAATCTCGCATCGGAAAGAACGCACGGCAACCGCTGTCTGAAATGAGTGAGAACCGGCGGGGCAGGCAATCATGTTTGCCCCGCCTTTTTTTCGGCAGAGAACCGTTTACTGGAACGTTTCTTTCATGTGGATTTTGCTGTGGGGAACGAGTCCGTCATGCGCGGCCTGTTCCAGCAGTTGCGCGCCTTCTCCCCGATAGGCAAACAGCGCTTCACCGGGACTGACGTGTTGATTCCAGTGCGTTTCAAAAATCTCGACCAGCTGTTTGTTGCGCGCCAGGATTGCCGGAACGGCGTGCAGCATGGCCAGTTCCTGATCCTGTTTGCGGAAAAATCTTCCCAGCAGATCGGGCAGGAGTCTGGAAATCCAGGTGTCTTTGATCTGACGGACGTGCCGCGGGATGACGTAACGTGCGCCCTGCAGGGGCCCGAACACCTGATGCACGGCTTCCAGAAACAGGGCGCATTCTTCTTCCGCTGCCAGATCCAGAAAAACGCGAACATAATTTCCCGAACGTGAGCCGATCTGGAGTTTTGAATCAGCAGGCAAAAGTTCCGCCGCCTGCAGTGACTCAAGCACGGCACGACTGATGGCCTGCGTTAATGATTGTGCTGACCAGGGGGAACGCAGACCACTGAAGGGCGGGAAGCCCCACCCTGCTCCGGTTTTGCCCGCGGGGAGAATTTCGATGGTTTTTACGGGCAGCCCCTGATAGGGTTCGCCAATTTTCCAGAGTGCACGGGAGGCCGGACGCAACGCGGCCCGCGAGAGCATATCGCTGTTCAGCAGTTGGATCGAACCTTCCAGCCCCTCCGGTTTCATCTCGGTAAACGCGGCATGTACGTGGCCAACCCCTTTTTCGATCATGCCGTCGTCAGTCACGCCGAACAGGGTTTTGTGTTTTTTGATGAAGCGCTCGTAATCGTCGAGCCCTTTCGTGAACTCAGGCGCGATGCAGACGACGTCCCAGTTGTTGGCCACTTTTTCCGGGACTTCGGGATCGAGGCGGAACGAGCGACCTCTGAGTTGATTCACGCTCATTGATGTTGTGACGATGGTCAGATCGATCAGTACATTGATTTTGTTCGCATCCCAACCTTCGCCCAGCAGCCCCCGGGTTCCCACCAGACAGCGCGTGACGCCGGCCTGAAACAGGTCGGTAATCATTTCGACATAAATACGCGGCGACCACTGGCTGCCGCTGCCGTTCAGCATGTAAAAGCCTTCAAAGGGTTCGCGGCTTAACTTCACCTCGATCTGTCGATCCTGCAGCCATTGTTCCGCGTTTGTCTGCAGCAGTTCGCCGATATCATCGTCGACCAGCACACTGGAGCCGGTCAGCAGCACCGGATTGAGACGCTCTGTTTCCGGGTGGTTCAGCAGTTCTTTAAACGCGGCAATCGCGCCGCCGGCTTCTTCATCCAGCAGATGATTCACCTCGGCGGAGGTGGCTGAGGTTTTTTCGAAGTCGGCGATGACCACCGCGCGAATGGTGTCCTGCAGAGTTTCCATTTCCGCCTGCAGAATCGGGAGCAGCGATTTGACTTTATTGCGGGAGTACGCGATCACGCGTCCGACGGGAGAAGCACAAGGCTGACAGCCGGTCTCGGTAATCTGCATTCCCAGCAGTCGCAGGTGATCGATCACCCGTTCGGCCAGACGTTGATCCTCCTGTGACGGCGAACGTCGCAGGCGATGCCGGATGTAACGATCCAGCACCGGCCCCCAGTAAGTGAGTCGCGGGATTTCCTCGTCCATAAGATCAATTGAAACCGGTGGCACATGGGCCGGCAGTTCCCAGTCACACTCCTGCAGGAACAGACGGGCGGCATCGGCGAGTGCAGGATCGCGGCGTTCAAACGTGGTCCAGTCATCTACCTTGCCGGAAGGGAGTTCCAGATTCTGTAAGGAATTGTACAGCCAGTCCTGCAGCGGTTCGACTCGGGCTACCGGCGGAAGCGCAGCGGGTGCGTCTGCTGTGGCGGTCTGTAATACCGGCGCGGGTTCGTGAGCCGTGCAAAGTGTTTCGACAATCTGATGCAGTTGATCGTCGGTGTTGGCGATATAAGTCAGTTCGTCGGCGGTGGGACGGACAAAATAGGCCAGGTCCTGATAAGGGGCTAAATAACCGTCTTTCACCACAGCCGGAATCGGAACTTCGTAATTGATCGGGCCGAAGAATTCGTGATACCGGTCGACATCTTCCTGCCGTTTCCCTTTTTCATCGGGCGGTGTGGCGGTCAGACCGATGATCACCGGCTGTTCGAGAAACTCATGCGCATCCGCGAGTACCCTGCCCCAGTGCCCCATCAGATGATGGCATTCATCGAAAATGATCAGGCCGATGCCCAGAGACTTGAATGACTCCAGAGTTCGCTTCGACGAAGCGTGCAGCATGTCCAGCGCGTTTCCATTCAGGATCGATTCATCGCGGACCGTTTTCCGGTACGACCGCATCCGTTTTTCGTAGTAGTCGGGGTTGTGCGTTTTGAGGTCGCTGATCCAGGTCATCGCTTCGGCGGGATCTTGTGCCTGTTCTTTATAAATCAGCAGATCCACCCAATACTGGATCGCTTCGAGTTCCAGATCCTCATCCCCCTGGCGAGGCAGTGTGACCGCCTGATAAGTCAGCGAGGTGAGTAACGCACGGCTGTCTGTAGCCGTGGATACCAGATTTTCTATCGGACTGTCGGCCGGACCGTCGAATTGAAACAGATCCGTGCGCGCCGCCCACTGAGACTGAATGGCCGAATTCGGCGACAGTACGAGTGCGGGACGTTTAATATGATGCGCCCACAGATACAGCCCCAGCACCGTTTTACCGGAACCGGGAGGTGCGACGATGTGCAGTCGTTTCTGACCGGCGGCCAACTGCTGCTCGACAACAGAAATCGCTTCTGCCTGTGAAGGACGCAGTTGTCCCTGGAAGCGCAGTTCAGGAAAGTCAGTGCTCACGAGTGATCCTTCGGTTCATTTCCGGTGTGGGAGCCGGTTTTGTGTTCGTATCCGTGCGGGTGTGTTTGAAACCAGTTCCAGGCACTCCGGATGATCTCTTCCAGCGACGTATAACGGGGCGACCAGCCCAGTTCGCGACTGATTTTTTCGTTCGAAGCGGCCAGCACCGGCGGATCGCCGGGTCGGCGGGGATGGTACTCAATTGGGATTTCGCAGCCGGTCACGCGCTCTGCGGTTTTGATAACTTCCAGCACGGAATAGCCGTGGCCGAGACCGATGTTGTAAAAGCGTTGCGCCTCAGGCGTGAGTGCGTCTAAGGCCAGCAGATGCGCCGCACAGATATCGTCGACATGAATATAATCGCGAATGCAGGTGCCGTCTGCGGTCGGATAATCATTGCCCAGAATCGTCATCTGTGATTGTTGTCCGAGGGCCGTCTTCAGGCAGTTCGGAATCAGATGCGTTTCCGGATTGTGATCTTCGCCGAGCGCGCCGTCGTGCGTACAGCCGGCGACGTTAAAATACCGCAGGCCGATAAAACCGAAGTTGGGATAACTGTGGGCGCAGTCGATCAACATCTGTTCGATGAACAGTTTTGACCAGCCGTACGGATTGATGGGAGTCTGCGGGCTGTCTTCCGTGACGGGAATGCTGGCAGGAATACCATACGTGGCACAGGACGAACTGAACACGATCTGGCTGACCCGCGACTGTCGCATCGCACGCAACAGCGAGATCGTGCCTGCCGTATTGTTGGAATAATAAGGGAGCGGATTCTCGACCGATTCGCCGACATACGCCAGCGCGGCAAAGTGGATGACTTTTTCAATCCGCTGCGATTTCATGATATCGGTCAGCTGTTCTGTGTCGAGCAGGTCGATCTGAAAAAACGAAGCCTGCGGAGGGACGGCCTCGCGATGGCCGCGCGACAGGTTGTCGATTACACATACTTTCTGCCCCGCCGCAATGAGCTGCCGGACGCAATGTGAGCCGATGTAACCTGCGCCTCCTGTCACGAGTATGGTCATGGGGTTTCCCGGATAAGTACATAAATAGATTTTGATTGATGATTTACCTCAATTAAAAAGTGCAAAGTTTCTGGCTGGTATCGGAGCGTTTTTTTGATTTTTATGCGGGGCCAATTGAGAGTCCCTGTAGTTACTGGATAAGACTGCATCTTGAGTTGTTAATCAGATTCTTATGAAATCC
>NZ_CALFPF010000139.1 GCF_937919775.1 uncultured Gimesia sp. | reverse complement strand
TGATAAAAGTCTCTGAAATTCAAGCTGGCAGCTATTTTAGGTTTAGACAATGGTTGTCAGCTTTTTTACAATAAACTTAAGTTAACCTGTGGCTCCCGGTTCTCTTGTTGAGAACCGGGCTTGCCCGCAGGTTCCCTCCTGAATTCCTCCCAGAAACTTCCATCCAGAAAATTGGTAGCAGTACTATGACGCATACGCGATTTTTTGATCAACGTCGTTTTTTTGCGAAGGTTGTCTGTTTACTCGCTGCAGGAATCGGTTCCTACTTTCTGACGGGCATTTCAATCGTAGAGGCACAGTTACCTCAAACGGTTGTGTATGCTGTCTCCCCATCAGGAGGTCAAAAAGGACAGACCGTTGAACTGCGTGTCGCCGACGGCAAAGATCTGGATGAGCTCGATGCCCTGTGGTTCAGTCATCCGGGAATTACCGCTGTTCCCAAAATGCAGGACAGTAGCGGCAAGCAGACGCCGGTTGCAAATACATTCGTCGTCACCATCGGGAAAGACGTGCCCGCGGGGATTTACGACGTCAGAGCACACGGCCTGTACGGACTCAGTAACCCCCGCTCATTTGTGGTCGGTGATCAACCGGAAAAAACAGAGGCAGAGCCGAATAATCAGCAGACGCAGGCGACGCCACTCGAAATGAATTCAGTCGTGAATGCCGCTCTGGGAGGGGCAACCGACGTAGATTACTTCTCTTTTCCCGGCAAGAAGGGAGACAAGGTTTCCATTGACTGTCGCGCGGCCCGCATTGATTCGCCCATCGTCGCGATTGTCGAACTCTATGGCCCCGATCAGAAACGGCTGGTCAGCGAACGTGATACATTTCGAAACGATCCCTATATCAATCTCACGCTGCCTCAAGACGGAACCTATCTGGTCAAAGTTCATGATCTGACTTATTCGGGTGGGGCGCAGGATATTTATCGGTTGAGTGTTCATCACAAACCACACATCGAATTCATTATGCCCCCTTCCGGAGCGCCGGGAACCACTTCGAATTTTACATTATACGGCTATAACCTGCCGGGCGGAAAAGTCTCGGATTTAAGTATCGGCGATGAGTCGCTGCAGGAAGTTCAAGTTCAAATCGCACTCCCTGCCAAACCAACGTCACTGGAAATGGGAGAACAGGGTTTCCCCCACGAAGTCAGCGCGGACGGATTTTCCTATGTCTGGGAAACACAGGCCGGAAGTTCCAATCCTGTAACCCTCTTCTTTGCGGAAGGCAAAATCGTACGGGATGAACAGAACGTCGAAGAGACACTCACTTCTCCGGGAGAATTTGTTGGTCAATTTGAAGCGAAAAATGATGTTGATTCTTTTCGTTTTGCCGGCAAGGCAACAGAAAAATATTCGATCGAAGTTTATGGGCAGCGAAATGGAATCGTGATGGACCCGGTGATTGTCGTTGATCAGGTCATCAAAGACAAAGAGGGAAAAGAAACATTCAAGCAGCTCGCCAGTGTGGGAGCAACCAGTGTGTTTCCGGACCTGGGCGGCAAATTATTTGACACTCGCACGGATGACCCTTACTACCTGTTTACGGTGCCCGCTGACGGTGAATATCGGGTAACGCTGCGTGATCTTCAGTTTGAGACACGCGGCAATCCTCGTATGGTTTACCGCGCGGTGATCCGTCAACCCAAGCCTGATTATCGTCTCGTTGCATTACCCCTGTATCCACAGGCAGTGAATACAGGCGGCGCCCCTGCAGCAATCGCCTTGCGAAAAGGAGATTGCTGCAAGATCTCTGTGATGGCGTTACGTCAGGATGGATTCAATGAAACCATTGATCTGTCGGTGAAAGGCTTGCCTGAAGGGGTTTCCTGCAAAGCGGCCAGTATCGGTGCCGGCGACAATACGGCTGAGATGATTCTTCAGGCGGAGGAATCTGCGAAAGCGTGGTCGGGCCAGATTGAAATTGTCGGTCATGTAGCGGGGCCTGATGCTCAGAAACTGGAACGGGTTGCCCGTGCTGCGACTGTTTTACGACCGGTAGCGGTTAATATTCGTGCGGAGTCCCGGATTGCCCGTTCCCTGAATTTATCAGTGATCGACGAAGTGGCCCCTTATCAGGTGGTGACTGATGTGGCGGAAGTGAAAGTGAATCAGGGGCGGCAGATTCTGGTTCCCGTCAAAGTCGTCAAGCGAACCGGCTTTGATAATGCAGTGGCATTGGTCTGGAACGGCATTCCTAAGAACAGCAATATCACCAGCGAGAACAAGACCATCGCGAAAGGCAAGCAGGACGAACTGTTTCAGCTCTTCGTCAATAGCAATGCGAAACCTGGCGTGTATACGACATATCTGCAATCGACCGTGGATGTCTCTTACCGCCGTAATCCGGCTCTCGTTGATGAAGCCAAAAAGGAACAGGCTGAGTTGGCAACGAAATTGACGGAAGCGCAGGCGGCTGTTGCTGCGGCCACTAAGGCACGCGACGAAATTGCCAAAGCCACAGATAAAACACCAGAGCAGAAGAAAACGGATCAGGCCAAAGCTGAGCAGGATCTTAAAGCAGCCACAGATCGCGTGAAGGCGGCGGATGCGGCGAAAAAGGCAGCAGATGCGAAAGTGGCTGCAGCGGAAAAAGCGACTGCCGCCAAGCCGGTGAAAGTGTATGCTCCCTCGACGCCACTGGTGATTCGTGTCACTCCGGCACCGGTCACGTTGACCTTAGCGGTACCCGGTGGTGGGGCGCTGAAGCAGGGGGCTGCGATTGAAGTCAAAGCGACGATCAAACGACTCAATGATTTTAAAGGGCCGGTTGAATTAACATTGCCGCTGCCACCCGGTGTGACAGGCGTCACCGCGGATACCGTACAGATTCCCGCAGATAAAACAGAAGCGACGTTTCCAATTAAAGCCAGTGCAGAAGCCACTGAAGGCGATCTGGCACATATGGTGGTGCGGGCCAAAGCCGACTTCCAGGGGGAAGCTCTGGTGGATGCGGCGATTAAGTTAAAAGTGACAAAATAGTTTAAACGCAATCAGAAATATTTCAGATTTTAAACGATAACAGTTGGTTGTTTTTTTCAGCTGTTCAAACAGTGATAACAGAGGGGCACGTTATGCGGAACCGGTTTACTGAATTATGTGTGATGTTAGCGGTCGTCCTGATCGCGGGACGCTTTGCAGCGGCTGAGGAAAAACCGATCCCACCTGCGAAAGTAGAGTTGGGGCGTCCTGTCAGTTTCGAGAAGGATGTATTTCCGATTCTGGACGCCAATTGTATCGCCTGCCACAACGTCGCCAAAAAAGAAGGGGCGCTCGTTCTGGAAAATGTCGAAGCTCTGATCAAAGGCGGCGACAGCGGTGCTTCGGTCGTGCCTGGTAAACCGGATGAAAGTTATCTCTATAAAGTCGCAGCCCGCATGGAAGAAAGTTTTATGCCCCCGCTGCCAAACAAGGTGGGTGCCAAAGCCTTAACCCCCGAGCAGGTCGGCATTCTGCGTCAGTGGATTATTGAAGGCGCCAAGTCCAGCGGCAAGTCTACAGATTCGGGCATTGCCTGGCAGTCACTGCCACCCGGTCTAAACTCGATTTACAGTACGGCACTGTCTCCCTGGGCTCGTTATGCCGCCGTCGGCCGTGCGAATCGGATTGCCATCTATGATCTGGCCTCTGGAACCGAAGCCGGAACATTAAACGATCCTGCGCTGGTCAAATTGCAAAAGGACGGAAAACCATTTTATCCGCTCGGCGCTGCTCATCGAGATTTTGTCCATTCGCTGGCTTTCAATCCCGATGGAAGCCTGTTGGCTTCCGGCGGTTATCGGGTCGTTAAACTCTGGAAGAAATCATTGGGCAGTGATATCAAAAAGATCGATCTTCCCGCAGCAGTCACCGGGTTCACGCTGAATGCAGACCGAAGTGTGCTGGCTGTCTCCACAGCCGACAATTCCGCGTCTCTCTGGAAATTGCCGGAAGGTCAGAAGTTAGTGGAATTGAAAGGGCACGCCGGTGAAATTAAAGGACTGGCATTCACGCCTGATAAGACCAAAGTGGTTACCTCCTCTGCCGACCTGAGCCTGCGCGTCTGGAATGCCGCCGATGGAAAGCAGATTTCGACAATGAAAACCCCCGCTGTCCTCAACAGCCTGACTGTCAGTAAAGACGGAACTCAGGTCATCGCCGGCGGTGCGAACAACATCGTTTATGTCTGGCCGCTGACGATTCCAGCTCCTAAAGAAGGCGAAACGGCACCGGAAATTCCCGTCGCACTGTTCGAACTCAAAGGACATGCCAAGCCGATTTCCTCGGTTAAACTGGTCATGCCTGCAGGAACACAACTGGTTTCCGGCAGTGAAGATGGCACCGTGCGGGTTTGGGATTTGAATGCGAAAAAGGAAATCCGGGCAATCAATCATGGGGCTCCCGTGAGCGATGTCGATGTCAGCCCTGACGCCAAGAATCTGGTTTCGGTTTCTGTGAATGGAACCGGAAAGATCTGGCAGTTAAGCGATGGCAAGATGCTCAAGGAATTCCGTGGCGACCTGAGCACGGAACGTCAAATGGTCCTGGCGACAGAAACTCAAACGGTCACAAAACAAAAAGTGGCTCTGGCGGATGCCGCTCAGAAAGCCGCTGATAAGAATGTGAAAGATCGCGAAGCGGAATTAAAAAAACGAGGCGAAGAATTAGAAGCTGCGAAAAAGGCAGTACCTGAAGAAAAGAAAAAAGCAGACGAGTCTGCCAAGAAATTGCAAACAGCCAAAGATGAGCTGGCAAAGCTGTTGGCCGATCATAAGAAAAAAGGCGATGATGCCGTCGCAGCAGCCAATGCACAAAAAGCGGCCGCCGACAAAGCAGTCGCAGACGCGGATGCCAAGTTAAAGCAGGTGAACGAGCAGAATCAGGCAGCGATTACCGCTGCTGAGAAAGAAGTGCCTGTTGCGAAGAAAGCTCTGGATGATGCGAATGCGATCAAGCCAGACCCGGCAGATAAAGAGGGTGAGCAGAAGAAGAAAGATGCGGTAGCGAAAGCACAGGCCGCCTTTGATGCCACTCAGAAAAAACTGGCAGATGCCAAACAGAAAAAAGTCGATGAAGAAAAACAGGCAACGGTAGCCGTTCAGACTGCAAAACAGGCAGTACCCAAAGCCACGGCTGCGGTAGATGCGGCAGCCAAGCTGGCTGCTTCCAAGCCGGATACGAAAGCCGCCGACAAGAAAGTTGCTGATGCCGAAGCCGAATCGAAAAAACTGGCAGACGCCGTTGTGG
The DNA here is from genome assembly GCF_937919775.1 of uncultured Gimesia sp. GTDB lineage: Bacteria > Planctomycetota > Planctomycetia > Planctomycetales > Planctomycetaceae > Gimesia. The sequence goes on along the minus strand of NZ_CALFPF010000139.1, from coordinate 2,644 downwards.
CTGCAGAGAAAAAAGTGGTCTCTTCCGAACGTTCGGTCAAAGTGGCTGAAGGGACTCTGACAAAAATTAAAGGACAACTGACAGAACGCACCACAGAGAAAACCGCTCTGGATGAAACTGCCAAGAAGGTCGATGCCGCTTTAGAGGAAGCGAAAAAACAGGCAGCCGTCCTGACGCCGATCAAGGCTGTGGCCTTCTCTGAAGATGGCAAGCAGGTTGTAACCGGTGATGACAGTCAGAAAGTTCGCCTCTGGAATGTGGCTACAGGAAAAGAGCTGGATACGTTGGCTGGTCATACTGCGGCAGTGTCATCCGTAGCATACCTGTCAGCAACGGCTGTTGTTTCCGGCAGTGCCGATAAAACGGTATTGATTCAAAGTATTCAACCGGTCTGGTCGCTGATCGCTCAATTGGGCGCGGATGCGACAGATCCGATGAAGGTCGGTGCTTCCCCCATTTCCAATCGGGCACTCTGCCTGGATTTCAGTCCTGATGGCAAATTACTGGCTGTCGGAGGCGGAGATCCTTCCCGCAGTGGTGAAATCATGCTGTGGGATGTCGCGACAGGAAAAGTGGTTCGAACATTCGAAAATGCTCACAGCGATACGGTGCTGGGGCTCCGATTTTCGCCTACAGGAAAATCATTACTCAGCGGTGCCGCCGATAAGTTTGTGAAAATCTTCGACGTGGCGACGGGCAAATTTGTCAAGTCGTTCGAAGGGCACACACATCACGTACTGGATGTCGCCTGGAAAGCAGATGAATCGACGATCGTCAGTTCGGGTGCGGACAATGTTATTAAAGTCTGGAACATTGAAACCGGCGAACAGATTCGGACGATTGCCGGATATACAAAACAGGTGACGTCAATTGCCTATCTTGGACTCGGTGATAATATTATCAGCGGTGGCGGAGATAAAACCGTTCGCATGCACCTGACAACCAATGGTTCTAATTTCCGAAATCTGGCTGGTTCCACTGACTACGTTTATAGTGTGGCCGGCAGCCGGGATGAAGCGATCGTGATCGCCGGGGGAGAAGACGGTATTTTGAGAGTCTGGGATGCAAAAACCGGCGCGCTCCTGAACAGCTTCAATCCGCCAGCTGCGCCGCAAAATCAGCAGGCCAACGCCGCAAAATAAGCGGATCAAATACTAAGACGAGCTGAACGCCTTCGAGCGACTCTGCGACATTTGACGCAGAGTCGCTTTTTTATGCATTTTATTTGATGAGTTCTGCGGGAATTCATCACCTGATTGCACTGTTCCGGCTGACTGATTATATTCGCAGACATACTTGAATATTATCTGAAAGCAGCAGGAACCATCTCACCATGTCTGAACAGCTAAGTAAACGTATTTTCGCGGAATTAGAGAGTCTCGTTCTGATCGACCCTCATACGCATATCAACCCTCATTCTGCCGCTTCCACCACATTGGCAGACATCATGGGCTATCATTATTACACCGAATTAGCGCACTCGGCGGGATTAGCCAAGGAGTTAATTGAAGAGCCCGGCATTGGACCCAAAGAGAAAGTCGGGCGGCTGGTCACTCAGTTGGGAGACTTAGATAATACGATTCAGGTCAGTTGGCTGCTGGATATCTGCAGCGAGTTTTTCGGGTTCCAGGACGAAGCCATCACCGCCTCCAACTGGGAGAAACTTTATGACACGGCTGCTGAGAAAATGGCACAACCAGACTGGGAGCAGCAGGTCTTAAAGCAGAGTGGTCTCGAAAAGGTCTTTCTGACCAACGATTTCGATGACCCGCTGGAAGGCTTCGACACGAAACTTTACATTCCCTGCCTCCGCACCGACGATCTGGTTTTTCACCTGGCGAAAAGTGAAACGCGGGAACGTCTGGCCAAAGCCGCGCAGGTGGATATCGGGTGTGCGAGCACGTTAAAGGAAGCCATCGGTAAGCTATTTGCGCATTTCACTTCCAGAGGCGCGCGGGCCTGTGCGATTTCATTGCCGCCCGATTTTTCTCCTGCTCCCGTTTCTGCAAACGAAGTTGATTCGGTTGTAAGATCACTTTATGCAGGAAACGAATTGAGCTGTGGAGAAGCGCGGACTGTCAGTCAGTTTGTCTTCTGGACGCTGGCGGAATTCTGTGCCGAACATCAACTCCCCTTCGATCTGATGATCGGCGTCAATCGGCGGGTGTATGAAGCGGGCGTTTATCAGGGGCAGGATCTGTACGACAAACGCACCTCGCTGATTCAATATAAAGAACTGTTCAATGCCTTTCCCAATGTGACGTTTCCCGTTTCCGTATTGACGAGTACCAGCAATCAGGAACTGGTCAGTTACAGCTGGATCTTTCCCAATGTAGTGATCAATGGACACTGGTGGTATTCGAATACGCCGGCCTTTATCACTTTCGACTGCAAAAGCCGGCTGGAAGCGGTACCCAAAACAAAGCAGATTGGTTATTACAGCGATATGTACAAGTTGGAGTTTGCATTACCCAAGTTCCGCATGTATCGTCGTGTGTTGGCGAGTGTTCTGGCCAGCGATTTTGTAATCAGCCGTAACTGGTCTGAACAACGTGCGATTGAGCTTGGAAAACTGGTTCTGCGCGGCAATGTTGAGACTATTTTTGGTTGTTAATCGAGCGGCTAGCGCTTTAAAATAGCATTC
>NZ_CALFPF010000138.1 GCF_937919775.1 uncultured Gimesia sp. | reverse complement strand
TCCACAAAGCCGCTTCGTGGTTACGTCCCGGCGGTCGCATGGCAATTTGTGCGTGGCTCGCCGGTGATCACCTGGAAAATGAAGACGCCGTCCAACAGGTGTATGATGTCTGCGAAGGTTTTTTCTGCCCTTCTCTGGGCAGCGCGGAAGATTATCAATCCTGGATGGAAAACGCGGGACTGGAATTCCAAGGTTATCACAACTGGACAAACCGGGTCTCTCAGACCTGGAAAATCTGTCAGCAACGCGTGCAAAAAACGGGGGTCCGCTGGCTGGCACGTTTGATTGATCGCAACACGGTCATGTTCCTGGATCGATTTGAAACGATTCTGAAAGCTTACGAAACCGGTGCAATGCAGTATGGATGCTTCATTGCCCGAAAACCTTTATAATTTTTATTGAAGCGACGATTACGAGGAAGCAGGGATGCGACGTTTCGTTGGTATCACATTTGGTCTGGCCACTCAGTTACTGTTCGTGTTCACGGTATGGCATCTGTTCTGGTTTCTGAAAGAGGGCTATCGGAATCATACCGCCGGGTTACTCTGGATTGATGCCTTACTGGCACTCCAGTTTGCCGTCGGACATAGTCTGTTACTCTACCCCAAAATCCGCAGCCTGATTACAGGCTGGCTGCCTGCTCCCTTTTACGGATCTCTTTTTTGTCTACAAACATGCCTGGGAATTTTACTCACCGCGTTCTGCTGGCGCAGCAGTCCGATAGAACTCTGGCACTTCGAGGGTGCGGGAGGCTGGCTGATGTCCGCTGGATTCTACGGCTCCTGGCTGACGTTACTGTATAGTCTCAATCTGACAGGATTAGGATATCAGACCGGTTTGACTCAGTGGTGGTTCTGGCTGCAGAGAAAACCTCTGCCCAAACGAGAGTTCAATCCGCGCAGCCTGTACTGCTGCATGAGGCATCCGGTCTATTTGAGCTTTATGGGGTTACTCTGGTTCACCCCCCTGATGACACTCGACAGAGCGATTCTGACCGGAATCTGGACTGCATATATTTTTCTGGGGAGTTACCTGAAAGATGAACGACTCATTTTTTATATCGGAAAACCGTATTCAGACTACCAGTCGAAAGTTCCCGGATATCCTTTCATTTTTTTCGGCCCCCTGGGAAAGCGTAAAACGAATCAGGCTCCCGTCAAAACTTCGGAACGCGTCAGAACTCGGGAAAAAATCAGTGCCTGAGGAACGGAAACGCGACTCATTAAAAAATCGATCCTTTATGCTCTTCTTTCAAGCTATCTCAAAGTTCAATCAGTATGTCGATTAATCAAAGACGATTCTGGTTGTTAGTGATTTACCTGCTCCTCCTGCTGCCATTTATTGGTTATGGAGCCTCGCAGGCGATGCAGACCAAGGTAAACTCTCCCCTCGACTGGGTCAGCGGCTCGTTCCCGGCACGTCATGACTACGATCAGTTCTGTCAACTGTTTGGGAACAGCGATACCGTCATCATCAGCTGGTCCGGATGCACAATTGACAATCCCGATCTGGACCGTTTCGTCAATGCACTGCGAACCGACGCCGATTTTCAGGATGAGCAGCGGGAGTGGTACTTTGAACGCGTCATTTCGGGACGCGAGATGTATCGTGCATTAAGTGCTCCCGAGATGGGACTGACGAATGCAGAAGTTCACAGCAGGTTGCATGGTATATTCATCGGAAAAGATGCCAAAACCACCTGTATCATTGTCAGTTTCACACCGGCTGGATTGCAGAAAAGAAAGGCACTGGTCGAGTCAATTCGTTCCGCATTGCAAACACACTGCCAACTGGAGGCCAATCAATGGTATATGGCAGGGCCCATCATTGATGGTCTGGAAATTGATATCGCCAGTAAAGATTCACTGGACCGGTTTGTACTCCCTTCTACGGTGATTGTCCTGCTGATCTGCTGGATCTGCCTGCGCTCTTTTCGGGCGGCGCTGCTGGTATTCGGTCTCTCGCTACTGGCGCAGGGAATCACATTAGCCATCATCCATTACAGCGGTGAAAGCATCACCGCACTCCTGATTGTCATGCCCCCCCTGATTCAGGTTCTGGCGGTGGCCGGTGGCATTCATCTGGTGAACTACTATTTCGATGCGGTCAAAGACCCCAGTATCTCACAACCCGCCGTCCATGCGATTCAAATCGGCTGGTTACCCTGCCTGCTCTCTGCCGGAACGACAGCCATTGGACTCGCATCATTATTAGTAAGCGGATTGACCCCGATTCGACTGTTTGGTGGATACGCCGCCTGTGGGGTTCTGATCACGACCGGATTACTGCTGAGTCTCATTCCGGGCGTTTTTACTGCCTGGCCGCTCAAAAGACCCGCCCCGAATAAAACGGATGCTGATAACTCCCTGATGGTGCGGCATGATCTCTGGTATTACCTGACCGTTGTTTTAAATAAAAATCACATGTCTGTCGCCTGTATTTCTCTGATCTCAATGGCAGCCGCCGGTTATGGCATTTCCATGATCAACACTTCGGTACGCATCGAAACGCTGTTTCCCGAACAGAGTAAAATTCTTCAGGACTACCATTGGCTGGAAGACCATGTTGGCTCTCTGGTTCCCATCGAGGTGGTTTTAACCTGCACTCCGGAATCCCAACTGTCGTTTCGAGAACAGTTACTGATGGTCTGGCACGTGGAACAGGAACTCAGAAAAACCAGAACCGTGAACCGAACCATTTCCACAATGACGTTTGCCCCCCGGTTCCCTCGACCCGAAAACCTTTCGGACGAGCTGTTTCAATATCGCGTCAACGAAATCCTGCTGGGCATGAAATCACAGTTTGTCAACGCAGGTTATCTGAAGGAACAGGAGGGAAACAATCTGTTTCGAATTACGACGTATGTCAGCTCATTGAACGACGCAGATTACAATGCGTATCTGGCTTTGATCGGAAATAAAGTAGAAACGTCGATTCGTGGCTCACACGAGAACATTCCCCCCGGCATCTCGACTCAGCAGACAGGCATCATGCCTTTAGTGCACGAAATCCAACGCCAGTTGATGACCGATCTCTTCAAGAGTTTTCTGTTTGCCTTTGTGATCATCGCCGTCGTGATGACCATCGTGCAGGGCGGCATCATCGCCGGCATGGTTTCGATGGTTTCGAATGTTTTTCCTCCGCTGATGATCTTCGGTCTCCTGGGCTGGTTCTCCGTCTCGGTTGATATCGGTTCGGTGATGACGGCCAGTGTGGCTTTGGGAATTGCCGTTGATGACACACTGCATTATCTGACGTTTTTTCGGCGGCGCCTCGATGCGGGATATAGTGCCGTCGATTCCGTCCTGCACGCCTATCGCCATTGTGGCAAGGCCATGATCCAGACCTCTCTGATCTGTGGCCTGGGCCTGCTGGTTTTCGCGATGAGCAATTTTGTCCCCACTTCACGCTTTGCCTGGATGATGTTCGGCCTGCTGTTCATGGCATTACTGGGAGACCTGATTGTGTTGCCCGCGCTGCTGTTGAGCCCCATCGGAAGATTCTTTGCCGTAGCAACAGATCAGGATCATTCCGAAACACATGCAACGAAATCATAATCCGCGTGTCGGGGGTTCGAATCCCTCCACCGCTACTCGTGTCATAAGAAGACTGTAAACACCGGTCAGAAAACGTAGCGCCTACTGGATATTAACAGTGATTTTATTCTCTCAAATAACCCTGAAATTAGTAGAGAGTTTCTGTTGACTGGATTTGTTACATAATTTCTTCGTCTATTATTTCGATCTTCGAACCATCTTTCCCTATTCTGTAAGAGAGGAAGATGAATGCCACAACGACTAAAAAAAATAAAAAAAAGATATCTGACTCTTGTGGCAGATGCCAATACACCTTTGCCACTGCAAAAGCTAGAAAAAGCGTGACGTAAAATACTAAGTAAAATAGTAACCGAAACCAATGTGAAAGTTTTCCCGAGTTATCCTTTAATGAAGGGATAACAAGCTTTTGGCGTTTAATATCCTTTCCATTTTTGCTTAACGTGCATTGAAAAGGCCCCTTGAAAAGGCTGACGACCTTCAAAGTAGTGGAGTAACAGTCTTCTCCAATATGAAATTTGTTAGATGATTGTGTAGAGATATTTCTTTTAGACGAAACCAAAGTACCATCTACAAAGACTTTTTCTAAACCGGAAAAAGAACTACACCAAATCACAATATTCCTTCCGTTGTCTTCAAACGAATATGAATACCCTTTGAAGAAACTAACTGATTTCTTTTTGCTCATGTGTGTGTTATTTTGAACCTGTTATTTAGTTATTTTCCTCGCATCCTCACCATGGACTTCCCCAGAAATAGTGGGCGCTGTGTTAAGGTTATGCGGCCTGCTCAAAC
>NZ_CALFPF010000137.1 GCF_937919775.1 uncultured Gimesia sp. | reverse complement strand
CGACGGTAAACTGGTCGAAGGGTTTGTTCTGATTGAAGGCGTTGATGACCCAGTCGCGCCAGTGCCACATCTCCCATTCTTCGTCGGTGAAATAACCGCTGGTATCAGCGTAGCGGGCGGCGTCGAGCCAGTAGCGAGCGCGGTGTTCGCCGTAACGGGGTGATGCGAGCAGGCGGTCGATCAGTTTTTCATACGCATCAGGAGAATTGTCGTTGAGAAAGACATCCAGTTCGGCGAGTGTCGGCGGCAGGCCGGTCAGGTCGAATGAGAGACGCCGGCAGAGGGTGGCTTTGTCGGCACGGGGCGATGGTTTCAGTCCTTCGCGTTCCAGTCGCGATAAAACGAAACGGTCGAGCGGTGTTTTTGACCAACTCTGGTTATTGACCGCAGGCAGTTCCGTGCGGCGCGGCGGGATGAAGGACCAGTGCTGCTGGTATTCCGCCCCCTGCTCGACCCAGCGCTGAATGAGCGCGATTTCCTGCAGGGAGATTTCTTTCCCCGAATCGTCGGGAGGCATTTTGAGATCGGCGTCGGTCGTCAGCAGACGTTTCAGCAGTTCGCTGTCTGCCGGTTGTTTGAGGTTGATAATCGAATAATCATCGCGCGGTTTGCGGACATCGGCGGGATCATCGAGACGCAGGTCGGCTTCGCGGGTTGCGGGATCGGGGCCGTGGCAGTGCAGGCATTTTTCGGAGAGGATCGGTCGAATGTCGCGATTGAATTCGATCCGCGGCGTTTCCGTTTTTTCCGCAGCAGTGGCCGACAAGATCGAAGTGCAGAGCATTCCGACCAGACCGAGGACCAGCAATCGCGGCGTGACCGATTTCCGTAACAGTTGAGGCATGGACCCACTCTTGACGCGGAAGGAAGACGAATGAGGGCTAATATATAAAGTAACTTAAATATTAGCAGGCGCAGATGGGTTTGTCACGGACTGATTGAAAGAAATCAGTCCGTGGGGTGAATTGGATAGCCGGTGATGATGTCGATGGGGCACGATGAATTATTTCTCGAACCGTGAGGATTTTCTGTTAGACTGTTATACGACTTAGGAAGGTGTTTTCTGGATGCCGATCAATCAATTAATGAGACAGGCGGGTAATGTGATGAGCGATAACTTGTCGGAAAAAAGCTATCGACCAGGTCCGTGGTACCGGAGTCTGTTTAGCATTTATACTGTTTTCACACTTGCATTCAGCGTTTTTCTGATTCGCGAGGCCTGTTCCAGAGGTGGCGATCTGACGGACGGATTTGTGATTGTTACTCTCATTTATATTACCTGCGTGATTTTTATGAGCACGGCAGGTGTGTGGGCTTTTCTGACTTACTCGCGATGGGTACGACTGATTCTCTCAGAGCAGACGATTACGAAGATGGAAGGTGATAAAGAACACGTGATCGCTTTTAACAAGATTTCTCACCTCAACTGGTTATCGATTTCAGATGAGATGATCGTCGAATCTCCGGCCGACACGTTCAGAATCGATCTGGATGATTTCAAGCGGACGGATCAACGCGATATTATTGCGTTTCTGCGTAATGCTGTGCCTCTCGAAAAGCAGGAAAAGTGGGAACCGTTTTCGGAAGTGCGGCGACGCAGCATTGATCCCGACGCGCCCCTGACAAACTGGGAACGGCTGGTGACGGTGGTATATCTCATTGCGACAGGATTGGCTGTAGTCATGTGGTGGAGTGAATCAGGAATGGGTAATCTGATGATGGCCGCCATTTTCCTGTTTGCTGCGATCCGCAGTTATCGGGGGACTTAGGGAATAGAGACTGAACGGAAAGAAGCGGGTAGCACCGAATGAAATTCGGTGTTGTCGCAGACAATGGGCAACTGACAGGGTACACGTTCGAATTAAGAGAAACATCTCGAGTCCCGTTGCGACATGGATTGGATACCATTTGCTGAGTTGATTGCTGGCACTGACAATTTCCTGCTCGCTGCGCTCGGCCCGAATTGCATTCGGGCCCACCCTTTTTTCGTTATATTTGAAGAATTTCGCACTAGACCAGAACCATGGAAGTTGAATTGGGTCTATGAAACGGGAGCGAAGCGACAGCATCAGAAAATGAATGGTTCATTTGAGCCAATCATAGTTATGATAGTAAAGTATGAGTCAGGGTGCTCATGATAATAGTGCATGCGATGAATCGAGAGCCTCTGGAGTTTTCCGTGGATTTAAACACTGAAAGAATAAGTGCGTCTATGAAGAAGACAGAAACGAGAGTCAGTCAGAAAGGATTGGTATTCTCAGCGATTGCCATTTTTATGTCAGGTGTCTTCTCCTGCTGGTTCTGGTGGACGGGGGCAGGGATCATCTTTTTGTTGAATACAATCTTTTGTCTGATTTGTGTTCTGGTTGCTGTCAAAACTATTTATCAGCAAAAACAGTTGACGTTCAACTCAATAAACCAGGATGAAACGCAACCAGAAACAGATTCATGAATCCGATTGTGTATCACATTGCCTCGGGGCAGGCGTTTTTTACATGAAAAAGTGATCTACTCAGACGCAGAATACGTTAATCCTTGTCTGGAACAACTTTTCATCTGATTTTCCCATTTGAACCAATACAGAACAAAGCCATGGAAGAACCATTGCCAGAAAAGAGTTATCGGCCGCGTCGGTTTTATCTGTATCTGGGGAGCGTTTTTACAGGAATTCTGCTGATATTGAGCGTCGGTTTTATCCTGGCTGTAATTATGAACTGGGGTGATCCGACTGATTTTCCCGCTGCAGCTGCGATTTTCACATTTCTCATCTGGTCTGCTTTTCTCACGCTTGGGATTTGGGTCATCCTGTCTTATTTACGGGAGCGGCTGATAATCTCCGAAAGCACCATTACCATGTATGATGTTTCCCGCAAAACCGTGATTCCCATTGATAAAATCTCGCAGATCATCTGGTTTACGGGGTTCGGGGCGATCCGGATTGAATCCCCTGGGGGGAGCTTCAAATTT
>NZ_CALFPF010000136.1 GCF_937919775.1 uncultured Gimesia sp. | reverse complement strand
CGAATCCCTTAAACCCGAATCGTTATGTGGTGATTAATTCCGGACACACGATGCATGAAAAAGATTTTCTTGCTTCCAATTCATGGCTCTTCCCCAAATTGGGAGACATTGCCATCATTCAGTTTAAGAAATCGGCAGCAGGAACGTTTGAAAACAAGACCGTCTGGGCAGAGTTGTTCGACAGTAACTGGAAATTGCCGTAAATCAGGATTAATCGTGTTCGCGAGTCCTTCAGCCAATCAGGAAAGTTTGGATCAGGTAATGGAATATCAGGAATCCTGTTTCGGCTCTCAAGGTGAGCGGAAGCTTCAAGAACGCTACGGAACCGGAAAACGAGCCAGCAGTTTTTATGACCGGCAGATGATCGACTACCTGAATCCCCGGATGCAGGAGTTTATCCGGGAACAGGAACTGCTGTTTATTGCCACCTCCGATTCCAAAGGTGAATGCGACAGCTCATTCCGCGCCGGTCTGCCCGGTTTTGTACGGATTCTCAATCAGAAATCGCTGGCCTATCCGGAATACCGTGGAAACGGCGTCTTAGCCTCACTCGGCAATATTTCAGAAAACCCACATATCGGTTTGATGTTTCTCGATTTTTTCAAAACCACCATTGGTCTGCACATCAACGGCACAGCACGCATTGTTGAAAACGAGGATTTTCTGGATTCAAAAGAGACGCCACAGGAAATCAGGGATGACATCTCAACCGAAGATGGTAAAAAACCGGAGCGCTGGGTCGTAGTGGAAGTGGAAGAGGCTTACATACACTGCTCAAAACACATTCCTTTACTCGCTAAACAGGATAAAGCCATCGCCTGGGGCACAGATGACATGCAGCTGAAAGGGGGAAACTTTTTCAAGGTCCCTGCAAAAAAAGAAACCGGGAAATAGGCCATTTACCATTGTACCCGTAAACACTTTCCATAAAATCACTTACGGAAAATTACTTCCCATCAGTGCCTCTCTTTCGCAGATGCTTAGTTGTCAGGATGGCATCAGTCTCCCGGTTCACAACGTTGAGTTCTTGAATCGATCTTGCTTCATTTGGGAATTTTTCATAAAAAACCACTCTCCTGTCACACGATGTACTTTCAAGTGCATCAGTTCCATTCTGATTCATGCATCCCCTTTACATAATTTAACGATCGGCACAGACATTGTGCTCATCCTGACCAATTGAGCCCTTTACCCCTTTGATCCGGGCAACGTAATGAAACATTTCCGGTACAGCACGGTACTCCCTGCTGTTCTAATTTTATTCTTGATCAGTGGATGTGCTTCAACATCAGGCCAGCAAACGATGGCCTGGAAAGCCCCCACTGCGCCCTGGAAGTGGGGAAATTTATTCGCTTCAAAAAAGAAGCCTGTAGAAAAAACCGCAGTCGTAGCCGTCGACGACACTTCTGAAAATAGTGATCCCAGCGCAAAGAAAAATAAAGAGACCACAGCCAAAGACAAATCTGGCAAAGTGACTACTCATAATGTCGAACTCCTCGCCTATATCAATGAAGAACTAAAAGATGCAACTCCGCAGGAACGTGCACAATATTTGAGTAGTTTCAAAGGCGTCGATCCGGACATGATCAAAAATATTCTCCGTACCCGGAGAATGGTCAACAGTCTGGAGCAACAGCATGAGGAGCAGCAACTGGCAGAAAATAATCCAGACATGTCTGCTCCTGTGATGCTTCCGGGGTTAGGGCACACTCAACCAGGAGGTCTTGAATCGCCGGTTGTACAAACCAGCGTGCAAACACTGCAACCTCCCGGTCAATTGCCGCCCGGCAATATTCAGATGAACCCCACGTCAAACCCGGTAAGACTCGGGAATCTGGAAGCAGTCGGCACAAATCCTGAAACTGGTCTGGCCGCCATTAATCCCACAGCACCTCAAGCCTATTCCACATCGCAAACCATCAGTCACGGTCTCAATCATATCCCTGTCGTGGGGACATTGAAATCAAAGCTGTCCTCGGCATTCCAGCAGGGAACCTCTGCATTACAGAATGGCATTTCACGCACGAGCACCGCAATCACCGGGCAGCAGGATGGTGTTCCACAGACATTTGAACCCGCTAATTCCCAGCTGCAGCCCGCGGTTCAGGAGCCTGCCAATCTGAAAACGGCATCGACCATCAACCCGACAGAATTAGCGAATTATTCATCGGCAGATCAACTGGCACAACTGATCTCTGTCGCGGAAGCAGAAATTTCGCAATTACAAACAGGCACGACACCTGAAGAGAAACAGAACTTTATTGAACGGCACGTTTATCTCAGAATGCTGTACCTGATGGCCAATCAACATGAACGCGCGTTAGAAGCGATACCGGGAATTGATCCTGCTGATCAGGAATTCTGGCAGCAGACTTTCTGGGCTGTCGCCAACTATTTCGACCGTGAGGCCATCCCGGATCAGGCAGATCGTGCCACACAAACCGTCGCACAATTAAGGCAAGCCACCGCCCGTCTGCAGGAACATGCCAATCTCAAACTGAAAAATGTTGCCTTCTGCCACAAGATCAGCAGCTTTGGAAGTTACGAACGGTTCGAACGCGATGAATATACGCCAGGCCGCCCGGTACTCGTCTATTCCGAAATCGAAAACTTCACGAGCGAACTGACCGCCGACGGCATGTATCGAACACTATTAAAATCCAAAGTTCAAATTTTCAAAGCGGGTTCCAATGGAGATCTGGTAGCGGAAATCCCCTTCGATACGACAGAAGACCTCTGTCGAAATGTCCGCAAAGATTACTTTCACAGTTACAAATTCGAAATACCACGCAATATTTCATTGGGCCCCCACGTCATGAAATTGACTGTGGAAGACGAAATCAGTCAGAAAGTGGCAACCTACACACAAAACTTTACTGTTCGGTAAACCACGAATGTTTTCCAGTCCCTCTCTTTTAAACGGTAACCCGGGCCCAGCCCGCGATTCTGGTTACTCCTGCAGCCACTCTCTCTCCAGGCAATCGAATGCTGCCGCCTTTGGCTGGCATTTTCTGATTCGCCAGTTACAGGGAGAACATCAGCAGTTTGCCTCTGATCAGGAAGTGGAAACCAGACGCAGCTTGAAGATGGCCAAAGTGGAAGCGGTGCTGTTTGTTGCAGACTGCGCACTCTCTTCCAGAAAAATTTCACAACTGGCGACCCTGGCCAATGCGGCAGAAGCCATCGAAATCATTGATAAACTCAATGCGACTTTTACTGCAACCAATTCTGCATTTCACATTAAACGCGTGGCAACCGGTTATCAGATGATGACCCAGCCGCAGTATGCGTTCTGGCTCAATAAACTTCACCAGAGACAGGCGGCCCTCAAACTCTCTGCACCGGCAATGGAAACGCTGGCAATGGTTGTGTACCGCCAGCCAATCACACGTGCTGATATAGAGTCCATTCGTGGTGTCCAGAGCGCCGAAATGTTAAAACAATTAATGGATCGAGGCCTCGTGAGAATCAACGGAAAAGATGACTCGCTCGGGCGGCCTTTTCTCTATGAATCAACCCGGAAATTTCTGGAAATCTTCGGGCTGAAAAGCCTGGACGAACTACCGATGGGAGAAACGCTGCGAATCAGGCCTTCGCAACATCCGGAGGCAATCTCCGAATCGGAATCAGAACCCGACACAGAGCTCCCACCCAATTCCGAAATCAATCTCCTGGAAGAGGAAAACGAAGATACGCATGCAGCCTGACTGAATTTACGAGCAAAACAGGGAGTTGTTAACGTACTTCCGGATCTTTCTCTTCAACCGGGTCTTGCACTTTGATCTGTTCTTGCACTTTCATCTCTTTTTGGGGAATCGAATCAGGATTCTCCCAGTTTTCGCCCACGATCCAGCGATAATTCAAAATCCGACGACCATTCGTCTGCTCCGCCCGAATCCAGAGTTCCTTGCCTTTCAAAGCATCTGCGTTAGGGATGTAATACAGTTTACGATCCTGACCATTTCTGAGTTCTGTAATAAACCGCTGCAAACGCTTCATGCTGGGAATGAACAGGCTGCAACGAAACTGAAGTGTTTCGAGCGGTGATGTATTATTGACGATGATTTGCTCGACTTCCAGCAAATTGCCCTCGAGTTTTTTATCGACAACCTTGACCATAATATCTCCCAGCCCTACATGATAAGGTCTGTGAACGCGAATCGAATACTTGCGTTCTGCAAAGATTTCGAAATCGATCGACACATCTTTTTTCCCCAGGCTTGCATTGGAAGGCAATGTCATAAACGTGTCCAGACGATAATTTTCGCCTGCTCCCGAAGAAAATTCCCACTCTTTCGGTTCTGTTTCCCACCCCTTGGGTACATTTAAAACGGCCTTTCCGCGAATACTCTGCGAAAACGTATTTTTTCCGATGATCGCGTCAGGGTGGCCTCCGTACTCACTCTTCGATTTTCCATTTTCAAATTGTGCAGCCATCCGCCAATAAGCAATTTCTTTATTCGAATTTCGAACGATGATAGGCGAAGTTGTCACGGAAAGTATATGACGCCCCGTATCAGGGTCCCGTTCCAGAATGATTCTTCTTCCCCAGACATCGGTCGCATAAACATCTTCTCCCAGGTAAATCAGTTCTTTTGTCGGTTCATAATTCCA
>NZ_CALFPF010000135.1 GCF_937919775.1 uncultured Gimesia sp. | reverse complement strand
CGCCTGATTTCCACTCAGTAGCTGTCATCCATCATTCTTTACATACAAAAATCTTTCGACCAGTTTTTGATCTCTAAAGGATCGTTCCCGTGATAAATCAAGCCGCTCTCCCGCTGAAACGAATATTTCTTTGTGTCTTTTGTGCGTTGTGTCTGTTGACAGGTTCCGCCGCCTGGGCGCAACGCGACCTGACTGACATTCCCCCCACCGACCCCGAACTCGAACGCAAGTCGTTCAAAGTCGCGGAAGGTTTCGAAGTCAATCTATATGCCGCTGACCCGCAAATTGCGAAGCCGATTCAGATGAATTTCGATGCCCAGGGCCGCCTGTGGATCGCCGCTTCCGAAGTTTATCCGCAAATCAAACCGGGTGAAAAAGCCAACGATAAAATTCTGATCGTCGAAGATCAGGACGGTGACGGCACCGCAGATAAAACCACCATCTTCGCGGACGGGTTATTGATTCCGACCGCCGTCATGCCGGGTAACGGGGGCGCGTATGTCGGCAACAGCACGGAACTGCTGCATCTGAAAGATACGGACGGCGACGGCAAAGCAGACGTGCGACAGACGGTTCTCGCCGGTTTCGGTACCGAAGACACGCACCATATTCTGCACACACTCCGCTGGGGACCCGGGGGATCTCTTTATTTCAATCAGTCGATTTATATTCACAGCCACATCGAAACTCCGCACGGCGTAAAACGTCTGAACGGGGGTGGAATTTGGAAGTATCGTCCTGAGATGATGGATCTGGAAGTCGTCATGCGGGGCATGGTCAACAGCTGGGGCCATCACTTTGACCGCTGGGGCCAATCATTCGCCACCGACGGTGCCTACGGGCACGGCATCAATTACACGTTCCCCGGTGCCGCCTTTGTGACGGCGGTGGGCGCGGAGCGCATTCTGAAAGGCTTGAACCTCGGCAGTCCCAAACATTGCGGCCTGGAAATTCTGAGCGGCCGTCATCTGCCCGATGACTGGCAGGGGAATATGATCACCAACGATTTCCGTGGGCATCGTGTCTGCCGCTTCGTGGTGACGGAGAATGAAGCCGGTTATGTTTCCCGCGAACAGGTGGAAGTCATCAAAACCGACCACGTCGCCTTTCGACCGATCGATGTCAAAATGGGACCGGATGGTGCGATCTACATTGCCGACTGGTACAACCCGATCATTCAGCACGGCGAAGTCGATTTCCGCGATCCCCGCCGCGACCATACGCATGGTCGCATCTGGCGTGTGACTTACAAAGGCAAACCAACGTTGCCCCGCCCGAAACTGGTTGATGCGACAAATCAGGAATTGCTGGAAGCATTGAAGCTGCCCGAAGAGTGGACCCGTCAAAATGCCAAAAATGTTCTGCGGGAACGGGGGCAGGCGAAAGTCGAAAACGATTTGAAGGCCTGGGTGAGCCAGCTCGACACCGAAGATCCACAGTTTGAACACAACCAACTGGAAGCACTCTGGGTGGCGGAATGTATTAACAGCGTACAGCCCGAACTGTTGCAGATTTGTCTGAAATCAAAAGACGGCCGAGCCCGCGCCGCTGCGATTCGTGTGGCCCGGCACTGGAAAGACAAGATTCCCGATTCGTATGCTTTGATCGCGCCACTGGCTGGCGATGCGTTTCCGCGCGTGCGTCTGGAAGCCGTCCGTGCGCTTGCCTTATACGACCAACCGACCGTTTTGACCGACGCCTATCAGGCCCTTGATCAACCCGTCGATGAATTTCTGGATTATGCCCTCTGGCTCACGACACGCGAAACAAAATCCATCTGGCTACCTCAAGTGCTCGAAGGAACGTCATCGCTTCAGAAAAATCCGAAGAAACTGCTGTTTGCGTTGACTGCCGTCAATTCTCCCGAAGTGGCACCGGTCGTCACCCGGTTGATTCAAACCGGCCAGATTCCCGACAGCGAATTGCAGACCAGTCTGGATCTGATCGCGAAATTCGGCAATGCCAGCGATCTGCAGCAACTGTTCGAACTTACCTTGAAAGCAGATACCAAACCAGCACAGCAGGCCGCCATTCTGCGCACACTGGCACAGGCATTTCAAGCACGAAAAGTAAGAGCATCCGGCGATCTGAGTTCATTGCAGAAACTTTTTACCTCACAGGATCTGTCCGTGCAACAGGCGGCCATTGACTGTGCGGGGCTTTGGAAAATGGAATCGCTGCAAACGCCGATTCGTGAACTGGCAGAATCGGATCAGACAAAAATCGAACTGCGAAAATCGTGTCTGTATGCGCTGGCTCGATTGGGAGGCAAAGAAAACCGGGATATCCTGCTCAATCTGAGTCGCGCCGATTGTTCAGAGAATCTTCGCATCGCCGCCGTCGCTGCGCTTGCCGAGATGAATCTGAATCTTGCCGCACAACAGACCGTGAGCCTGATGAGTCAGATCACGGCCCCTGAGCAGCTTTCCGCGCTGGCGAACATCTTCCTGCAGCGAAAGGGGGGGGCGGGCATTCTTGTGAACGCGCTCAAAGAAAAAACCATCGCGAAAGACGCCGCGATTCAGTTAGGGCGTTTGATTCAGTCAACAGGTCAAACCAACCCGCAGTTGGCAAAAGCGATTGCTGTCGCGGGGGGATTAACCAGCAGCGGTGCGCCGCAGCCCGTGATGCTCTCGCCGGAAGAAATGGCGAGTATGATCAACGACGTCAAAACCAAAGGCGATGCTCACCGGGGGGAAGCCATCTTCCGCCGCGAAGATCTCTCCTGTCTGAAATGCCACGCGATCGGCGGCGCCGGCGGGAAAGTCGGTCCCGATATTCTCAGTCTCGGCGGCAGTGCGCAACTGGATTACATCGTTGATTCGCTGTTGAATCCGAATAAAGCTGTCAAAGAAAATTATAACGCGGTCACCGTCGTCACCGATCAGGGAAAAGTCTTCTCAGGTGTGCTGGTACGTCGCACGGACAGCCAGCTCGTCCTGCGGGATGTGAATGACAATATCATGAATATTCCTCTGGATCAGATCGACGAAGAAGCACCGGCTGCTTCGCTGATGCCTGTTGGTTTACTCGATAAACTGACGCAGCAGGAACTGATCGACCTGACGCGTTTCCTGTCTGAACTGGGGAAAACGGAAGCGTACACGGTCGGTAAAGAGCGTGTCGTACGTCGCTGGCGGGTGATGAAAGGGACCCCCGAAGCAATGAACGCGATTCGCCGCACCCGACACGCGACTGCCGCCACGGAAAACCCCGCGTTTGTCTGGGAACCCGCTTACAGTCGCGTGGATGGCAATCTGCCTGTCAGAAAGTTTGACGAGATCGGCAAGCTGCACGTATCGAATCGCGCGACGGGAGCTGCTTTCGCCCGCTGTGAACTGGAAGCGACCTCTCCCGGAAAAACGATTCTGAAATTCAATTCGATTGACGGACTCAAAATGTGGCTCGGCGAAAAGCCGATCGTTCTTAAACCCGAGACCGAACTTGATCTCAGCAAAGGCACCCACATTCTGACCTTTGCCATCGACTTAACGGCCGAACGGGACGTGCTGCGGTTAGAACTGCTCGACGCACCAACGTCACCCGCGCAAGTCGCGATTGTGAACGGCAAGTAGCCGCTAAACAGAACTGAGTGCCGGGAATTGTAGTTTGTTTCAGAACAGATTTATTGGCAGTCTGAGGTGTATCTAAAGGGTTATGAATTTGAGGTTTCCCTTAAATTAAAGGGTGATATGGTCTGTGTCC
>NZ_CALFPF010000134.1 GCF_937919775.1 uncultured Gimesia sp. | reverse complement strand
AGATTTCAGGCCCTAATAATTCAGTGCCTGCCGCGACTTTCTCGGAGTGTTTTTCCGATTGTGAATTCATATTGCTCAAACGTTTTTAGAAGAGTAGGAAGAAAAATAATGCTTCAGCAACTCAGAACTGGATCACTGGGACACAATGCCCCACTTCTGATTACTGAATACCTGATAACTGCAAACCGCATTTTATCGACTTTGCAGAGAAGTTTACAGGTCAGCCTGTTTGCTTTTATCGGGATTCATCGACGGATTCGTCTGTGGGGAGTTCATATGCGACCAGTTTTGTATTACTGCGTGCATAAACGCGGGTTTCCGCATAGGCAGGATGCGCCCAGGTTTCCCCGATCAAATTGGTGCGCGCTAATTCCTGGTAGCCGGCAGGTGTTAATTCGGCCAGAATCAGATCCCCGTCTGAATTGAGAATCAGAGCCCGCGCTGACTGATTGAGCCAGACCAGTGTCGCCTGTGGGTTTCGGCTGTTGCCGGGAGTCATTTTGCCGCCATCGTCCCAGATCTTTTTGCCGGTTGCATATTCAAAACAGGTCAGGCCGAATTGTTTATCCAGAAGATACGCATAACCGTCGCGATAAAGCGGCTGTGACATCAGCCCTCGTAAGACGCGGCGATCTTCCCATTTCAGCTTCGCATCCTGCGGGCGTTCGCCGAGCTGAATCGCTTTGGAACCTTCCCAGTAACCGGCGACAAACACCAGCCCCTCTTTTTCAATCGGGCTGGCAATGGCGACGCCATACGTCACTTTGTAGGGGACCGACCAGAAATGCTGGCCTGAGCGGGGGGCGACGCTGTGAATGTGATTCGGCGACCAGACAATGAGTTGAGCGTGGCCCGCATGCTGAATGAGGAGCGGCGTGGCATAACCGGCCTGATCCGACAGTGACCGCCAGCGTTCTTTTCCCGTTTTGCGATCCAGTGCGAGGATCGCCGTCCCCTGCTCTTCACCGCCGGGCATCAGGATCACCAGTTCGCCGATGACATAAGGGGCCGCCGCATAACCCCACTGAGGAACCTTGCCGCCGAAGTCTTTTACAAGATGCGTGTTCCAGATCACCTTGCCGGTATCTGCTGCAAAACAATAAACGTCACCCATTGTTCCCAGCGTGTAAACGAAACCATCGATCACCGTTGGAGCCACGCGGGGGCCGTTTCCATACTCGAGCTGATCGTAATCACTGGGATAGGCATGCGACCAGAGTGGCTGGCCTGTGAGGGCATCAAAGCAGAGCACCTGCTCCACGTTTTTCCGCTCGATACGATGACCGTGAATTCCTTCGGCTTTTTTCTGTTCCTCATTGGAAGCCGCCGGCCGATCCATGAGATACAGTCGTTTGTGCGAGACGGAAATACCGCCATATCCGCCGCCGATTTCACGTTCCCATAATTTTTTCAGACCGGTTTTCGGCCAGACCGTTTTGATAGGGGGGCCGTTCCAGGTTCCGTCGCCACGCGGGCCGCGCCATTGCGGCCATTCTTCGTATTGAGTGTTTTTTGTATCCGTGCTTTGCTCTGGCTTTTCGGCATGAACAGCAACCGGAGCGGCCATGAAAACCGGAATGATGAGAAGGATTAAGTAACGCAGCATGATTTCATTTTCGGTAGGATAAAATGAGGAAGGACTTCGGTCTGAGCGGGAATGAAACTGACGATCCAGCAGCGCCAACGGACATTTTCCCTGATTCATCGAGAAAGCTCAAGTGTCAATTTCGAAAATGGTTGCCCATCGTTTATGTCAGAACCGTTTCGGGGAAGTGATCGGGCATGGAAACCGGGTCGATGAATGTCTGGAACCACATTTCCAATACGAGCAGCGACCACAGGCGGGCGCTGTGGTCCCACTGCAGATTCAGATGTTCGCTGATGAGCTGTTCCACTGCGGCCGGATTGAAAATCTGTCGGTCCCTGGCCCGCTGGTCCAGCAGGACGTCAAACAACAGCGGTTTCAGCTCATTACGGAACCAGCTGTTAAGGGGAACTCCAAAGCCCATTTTTTTGCGGGTCTGAATCGATTCCGGCAGGAGATCGGAAAAGGTGTCTGTCAGAATCTGTTTTCCCCGTCCTTTGTGCAGTTTGAGTTCGAGAGGCATGGCTGCGGCCAGTTCCGCGACATGATGATCCAGAAACGGGCTGCGACATTCGAGGCTGTGAGCCATGCTGGCGATGTCGACTTTCGTCATGATGTCACAAGGAAGATAAGTCAGGACATCCGTGGCGGTGGTACGGGTGACAAAATCACGATCCGGACAAAGCAGATAGGCGTCGAGCAGAAACTGATCGGAATCGAAGACGCCCAACTGATCACGAAATTCGGGGGAATACATTTCGAAGCGTCGTTCCGTATCGAAAATGCCGACCCATTTCAGATAACGGCGTTCGGGCGGGACCGCGAGACCGGCGAGAAATCGTTTCACCCGTCGCCGAAACGATTTTTGTTCCACCGACGCGGGGAGCTTTTGCCAGAGGGATGCCGACATCATTTTTCTGATGATAGCAGGCAGTCGATCAAACCACTGCGAGAGCGCGACAGCGCGGTAGCGGTCGTAGCCGGCGAACAGTTCGTCTCCCCCATCACCGGATAAAGCGACGGTGACTTCCTGCCGCGTGACCTGCGAGAGGTACATCGTCGGAATGGCGCTGCTGTCGGCGAAGGGTTCGTCATAATGCCAGGCGAGGCGAGGCAGCATTTCGAGCGCTTCGGGTTCCACGACATATTCGTGATGATCGGTTCCCAGCATTTTGGCTGCTTCGCGGGCGTAGCTGCGTTCATCAAACTGTTTCACGGGGAAACCGATGGAAAAGGTATGTACGGGGCGGTCGGACATGCTCTGCATTAATCCGGCGATGATGGTGGAATCAATGCCGCCCGAAAGAAAAGCGCCTAAAGGGACATCGCTGCGCATGCGAATCTTCACCGATTCGGTGAGCGTGTTGCGCAGGGCTTCCGACCATTGCTGCGGTGTTTGAAATGGAAACTGCGGATTCGATTGCGGGTTTTGATAAGGGGGAGTCCAGTAGCGGTCCACGCTGAGTTTCCCCTGCTCATAAACAGCGCGATGAGCGGGGGGCAGTTTCTGATACCCTTTGAGAATCGACCAGGGATGAGGCACGTATTGATAAGCGAGAAACAGATCGATCGCGCGGGGATCGACGGTTCTGCTGGCGTCGGGCATCTGCAGCAGCGATTTCAGTTCGCTGGCGAAGCTGAGCGAGCCGGCCTGTTCCCGGTAAAACAGTGGTTTCTGCCCGATGCGGTCGCGAGCCAGAAAGAGACGCTGACGGCGTTCGTCCCAGATGGCGAAAGCGAACATGCCTCGCAGACGTTCCACGCAGGCGGTCCCCTGCTCTTCGTACAGATGCACGATGACTTCCGTATCGGATTCGGTCTGGAATTGATGTCCTTGCTGAACGAGTTCCTGTCTCAGTTCCCGGTAGTTGTAAATTTCACCGTTGAAGACGATCCAGATGGTTCCGTCTTCATTGGTCAACGGTTGATGGCCGGTTCCCAGATCGATGATGGAGAGTCTTCGGTGGCCTAAAGCGGCACCGATTTCTGACGTGGGATCGAAATCGGCGAGCGCACTCTCATCGGTGAATCGAAAGGATTTGCCGGAGACATCGGAATGATAACCGCCGGCATCATCGGGGCCGCGATGCGAAAGCACATCGGTCATGCGTCTGAGCACACTCGGAGTAATATTATGATCCCGCGTGGTCCACGCGGTTCCGGTAATTCCACACATGAAGTTCGTTCTAGATTATGATCGAAGAAAAAAGAGCAGCAGCCAGCGGCAAAGATTATGTGAGCACTTCACGATACAGAGAGGCGTAACCCTCTACCATTTTATCGACACTGAACTCCTCTTGCATCCTTTTTAGAGAGGCGGTTCCCAATTCTTTCGCCAGTTCCGGGTCGGCGAGAATGCGTTCGGCAAATTGCGCAAAACCGGTGGAATCGCCAACGGACGTTAAAAAACCGGTTTTGCCGTGCACAACCAACTCCCGATTCGGCGGAATATCACTGGCGACAACCGGAATTCCGTAGGACATCGCCTCCATGATACTGTTCGATTGACCCTCGAAGTCGCTGGCGAGCAGAAACAGTTCAAACAGGGGAAACAGCTTGTTCACATCCGTGCGGTGTCCCAGGAAACGGATATTGGGGGCTGCTGAATATTTGTGTGAGAGTTGCTCCAGTTTCTCCCGTTCCGGTCCCTCTCCGATGATGAGCAGGTAGACATTATCATCCATCTGCCTTAAGAGCTGTACGGCCCAGAGCAGGTCTTCGACCCGTTTCTGTCTGGCCAGACGCCCGACAAATGCAATCAGCCGTGCCCCTTCAGGAAGATTGTGTTGCTGCAGCAGTTGACTCCGCGTCGTTTCACAAACAGTCGTGTCGGGAATCGGAATCCCGTTACAGACGACGCGCAGCAGAGATTCAGGGACCCCCTGTTCACGATAAAAATCGGCAACGCCTTGAGAATTACCGACCACCAGTGAAGTCTGGGGGAGCAGTCTGCGATCGACATTGTGCTGCCATTTACTTTTCCAGGAATCGATACAGCGTTCGGAAACAATGACTTTGGGCCGTTTTTGTGAAGCAGGCAGCCGTTTGACCGCCATTCTGCCATAGGAGTTCGCAGCGAAGAGCCAGGTATGTAGAATATCGGGCTGCTGTTGCTGCAGTGTTTTTTTCAGGGCGTGATAGGCGAATGGATCAAATTTGAACCGTTTATTCAGGATCGTGACCGGAA
>NZ_CALFPF010000133.1 GCF_937919775.1 uncultured Gimesia sp. | reverse complement strand
ATTCGATCAACTGCTGCGGATCCCTTAAGAAACAGATAAACAATAACTTTTAACAAAAATCACATGCGAAAAGGGGTATGTAAGTGGTCGCTCAGCAATCGTGTTGGTCGCTCATCGTCCCTGCAATTCCGGGTTCAGACTGGATTTGCTTTTTCATGCGCATCCCTGGTTCTCCTGCCAACCACTCACCAGTGAGGAAACAGGTCCCGTTTTCTCAGCAGAACGGGCAACCTCAAGACAGTCGTCTTCCCCGGACGGTTGTGAAACATTTCACTCTACAGACTTAAAGACAGGATCAAATTATGGCGAGAAATGTATTGAATCAGCCACCGGGAAAAAAGCCGGGCTCAGCGACCAATAGCAAAACCTCAAGTCTGTCGGCTGTAACATCTGATGATCTGAAAATTACGTTGATCAGCCTGCACGGATTGATTCGCGCTCACGATCCCGAGTTAGGCCGTGATGCAGACACGGGAGGACAGATTAAATATGTTCTGGAACTGGCCCGCGAGCTGGCAGCACACACTCAAGTACGCGAAGTCGAACTGTTAACCAGACAAATCATTGATCCCAAAGTCGATGACGATTATGCGCAAGTGGAAGAGCCGATTTCAGAAAACGCCAAGATCGTCAGGATTCCCTTCGGGCCAAAGCGCTACCTGCGGAAAGAGTCACTGTGGCCTTATCTCGAGTTATTCATCGACCAGACACTGCAGCATTTCAAGCGAACCGGTTTACCGGACATCATTCACGGCCACTATGCCGATGCGGGCGTTGCGGGCGCGCAACTGGCGCGATTACTTCATATTCCCTATGTATTTACGGGGCACTCGCTGGGGCGTGTGAAACGACAGCGGCTCTCGCTGGGAAAAACAGACGTCGCAGCGCTGGAGAATAAGTATAAGTTCACGGCACGCATTGAGGCAGAAGAACTTGCTCTGGAAACCGCATCCATGGTCGTGACGAGTACGAACCAGGAAGTGCAGCAGCAGTATGAATTGTACGATCATTACGAACCTTCCCGGATGGAGGTCATTCCGCCTGGCGTCGATTTGACTTATTTTTCGCCGATCGACGCCAATTGGAAAAAGCCGAAAATTGCCGAGGACCTCGGCTGCTTTTTACGTGAGCCGGATAAGCCGATGATTCTGACGGTGGCACGACCCGATGAGCGGAAGAATCTGGAAACGCTGGTTCGGGTTTACGGCGAAAGCGAACAACTGCAGGAGTTGGCCAATCTGGTCCTGATTCTGGGCACGCATGATGATCTTCGCGAATTACCAAAAGCACAGCGAACGATCATCGAGAACGTGATGTATCTGATTGACCGTTACAATCTTTATGGCAAGGTGGCCTACCCGAAGACGCACAAGCCCGACGATGTGCCCGAATTATTTCGGCTG
Source organism: uncultured Gimesia sp. (assembly GCF_937919775.1). GTDB lineage: Bacteria > Planctomycetota > Planctomycetia > Planctomycetales > Planctomycetaceae > Gimesia. Next base: position 9,180 of record NZ_CALFPF010000133.1, on the reverse strand, counting down.
GCGACCTCGACGAAAGGTGTCTTCATCAATCCGGCACTGACCGAACCGTTCGGCCTGACGCTGCTGGAAGCCGGTGCGACCGGATTGCCGATCGTGGCCACGAATGACGGGGGGCCTCGCGACATTATTGCCAACTGTCGAAACGGTCTGCTCGTCGACCCGCTCGACAATGAAGCCATTGAGCGTGCACTCCTGCGAGTCTTAACCGAGCCGGAACAGTGGGCTGAATGGTCTGCCAATGGAATCAAAGGCACGCGCGCGCATTATTCGTGGAATCAGCACGCGAATCGCTATCTGCGCGACCTGCACGATATTCTGGAACATTCCCCCGCACCGGTTCTGCTGGATAAAACCACTTCACGTCGACTTCCGGAATTTGATCGATTGATAATTACCGATCTCGACAATACACTGACCGGAGACGATGAGGCGCTGAAAGAGTTCATCGAATTGCTGCGCAATAATGAACATATCGGTTTTGGTGTCGCGACGGGCCGGCGCCTGGACAGTGCGATGGCGCTGATCAAGGAATTGGGACTTCCTCAACCTGATCTGATCGACACCGACGCTGGAACGCAATTGCACTATGGCGAAAACCTCACACCCGATCTGAGCTGGCGTAAGTCGATCGACTATGGCTGGAGACCTGCAGAAATTCACAAAGTTCTGGACAAACTTCCTGGTTTGTTCCTGCAAGAAAAAGAGAATCAATCGGAGTTCAAAATCAGCTACGAAGTTGACACCAGCGTGAGTCCCAGTCTCACTGCGATTAAAAAGGCGCTTCGCGAAGCCGGTTTGCGTGCTAAAGTGATTATGTCACTTGGAATGTATCTCGACATTTTACCGGTGCGAGGCGGGAGCGATCTTTCGATCAGACATGTTCTCTGGAAATGGGGTTTTGCTCCCGAACATGTGCTGGTTTCCGGCGACTCCGGCAACGATGCCGGCATGCTGCTGGGACGTACGCTCGGCGTGGTCGTTGGTAATCACAGCGATGAGCTGGAGTGCCTGCGAAACCTGCCGCGCGTTTATTTTGCGAAAGCCGAACATGCGGCGGGTATTCTCGAAGGAATTGAATACTACAACTTTTTGGACAAGATAACTATACCCAACGATCGGATCGAATGAGCACGGCGCAGGATGAGATTGACTTCAAAGCGGATCTGACGCTGCAACGACTGCAACCTCAGCTCGAAGAGGTCTGGCGTACCAGCCAAATCGACGATGTCAAACGACACGAATTTGAATTACGACTGAGCGAACACTGGCGTCCCCTGTTTGGACTGCTGTTTCGGCTTTATCACTCCCGGTACGACTTCTTCTATCACATTGAGCAGGTGCTGCTGACAGCGGCCCGGGGTTGGGCGGACCGTCCCGATGATCTGTGTGAACTGGATCGGCACCGTATCAACGAGCCGAACTGGTTCCAGTCGGAGAAGATCAGCGGCGGTGCATTGTATGTTGACCTGTTCGGAGAAAATTTAAGCAAACTCCGCGAAAACGTCGGTTACTTCAAAGATCTCGGCCTGACGTATCTGCACTTAATGCCGTTGTTCGCTGTCAGACCCGGCAATAACGACGGGGGATACGCCATCAGCACTTATCGCTCGGTCGATCCTCGGCTGGGTACCATTGACGATTTACGTCTGCTGGCCCGTGATCTGCGCGAAGCCGGCATTTCACTGGTGTTGGACTTTGTCTTTAATCACACTTCCGATGACCACGAATGGGCTAAACTTGCTCAGGCAGGCAATCGAGAGTACCAGGAATATTACTATATCTTCCCCGACCGGACCGAGCCGGAACAATACGAGCGCACGCTTCGGGAGATCTTTCCCACCGTACGCCGCGGGAACTTCACCTGGCATGACGGCATGCAGCAATGGGTGTGGACCTCATTTAACAGTTTTCAATGGGACTTGAATTACACGAATCCGGCCGTTTTTCGGGCCATGCTGGAAGAAATGTTTTTCATCGCGAATACGGGGATTGATATTCTGCGTCTGGATGCCGTCGCCTTTATCTGGAAAGAGAAGGGGACGAACTGTGAAAATTTACCCGAAGCGCATACCCTGATTCAGGCGTTCAACCGACTGGCACGGATTGCGACTCCGGGTTTGCTGTTTAAGTCGGAAGCGATCGTGCATCCAGATGATGTCGTCAAATATATCAGCGAACACGAGTGCCAGATCTCTTACAACCCCACGTTGATGGCGCTGCTCTGGGAATCGCTGGCAACCCGTAAAGTAACTCTTCTCACCCAGACACTCAAGCATCGCTACCGCCTGCCCAAAAACACCGCCTGGGTGAACTATCTCCGCTGCCACGATGATATCGGCTGGACCTTCGATGATGCAGACGCAAAGGTCATCGGGATCAACGCGTATGACCATCGAAGGTTCCTCAATGATTTCTATACCGGTCAGTTTCCCGATTCGTTTGCGCGCGGCGTTCCGTTTCAGGAAAACCAGGAGACCGGAGATATGCGCATCTCGGGAACGATGGCGTCATTGGCGGGGCTGGAACAAGCCATCGAAGAAGACGATGAAGAGAAAAAAATACTGGCGATACGTCGCATGCTGCTGCTGCACGGTGTTTCGCTGAGTATCGGCGGCATACCGCTCCTGTATCTGGGCGAGGAGTGGGGCATGCTCAACGATTACGATTTTGTCAAAGACCCTGCCAAAGCCGGCGATTCACGCTGGATTCATCGTCCAAAGATGAGATGGGAGTTTTTGGAAGAACTGGATGACCATATCGGACCGGGAAACGGCTCCATTCGCAAACAGATCTTCCGCTCGACTCAAAAATTCATCGCCTTGCGAAAATCTTTGCCTGCGCTGGCTGGACAGGACATGGAATTAATCGCAACATCGAATGAGCATGTGCTCGGTTATGTGCGTTTGAATGAAGGTCACCGTTTAATTGTGTTGGCAAACTTTTCTCACGAACCTCAGGAAATCGAAGGCAACAAACTCCGCACCGCAGGCCTGGGACGATTTTTTCAAGATGTGATTGAAGACAAGACCTACGCAACCTCAGAGCGTCTGGTACTCGCGCCTTACCAGATACTCTGGCTGAATCGCGTCTAACTGACGGAACGATCTGATGTCCCCAAATCAACATTTTGAACAGAGTATGAAAAACAACACTTCCGTCGCATCCCGTGGTCATGTTCTCGCTACAGATCTGGATGGTACATTCATCCCGCTTGATGGCAACGCTGGAAATCAGGCTGATCTGCAAATTTTGACAAGCCAGTTCGCGTTGCACGATATCTCGCTGATCTTCGTCACCGGGCGCCACTTCGAATCTGTGGTTCAGGCGATCAAAGACTTTCGTCTGCCGCAACCGAAATGGATTATCTGCGATGTGGGCACGTCAATCTTTCAGCGTCAGGTCGCTGGAGAATTCACTCCCGTTGTCGCTTATCAGAAGTATCAGGACCAGATCATTGCCGGCATGCCTGTCGTAATACTTCGAAACTGGTTGCAATCGATTCCCGGCTTACGTCTTCAGGAAGAGGAAAAGCAGGGCCGCTTCAAACTCAGCTTCTACGCAGAGGCAGCAAAACTGGATGAACTCGTCGACCGCATTCAGGAAAATCTCGACCAAATCAACGCGCCGTATTCCATCATTCACAGCGTCGATCCATTCAATGGCGATGGCCTGATCGACCTGTTGCCTGCAACCGTTTCCAAAGCACACGCGCTGGAGTGGTGGTTTGAAGCATACGATTTGAATCCGCAAGACATCGTGTTCGCCGGCGATTCGGGCAATGATCTCGCCGCGCTGACCGCCGGTTATCGCACGATCTTAGTAGGAAATGCCGATCGCACGCTTGCCCAGCGGGTGTATAACCTGCATCGAGAATCGGGCTGGGAAAATCGTCTCTATCTGGCACGCGGGACAGCCACCACAGGCGTACTTGAAGGGTGTCGCTGGTTTGGATTGGCAGAGACATCGGATAAAACGGTCAAACATCTGGGAGCGACCCCGGTCACCTTCAACGAAACTCATTTTCGGGTCTGGGCACCGCAACGAAAAAGCGTTGTCGTGGAACTGCATGACGGCGAGACAAAAATTCAGCAAGCCCTGACCCGCGCTGTTCACGGCTACTTTACCGGCACCGTCTGGAATGCCACTCCCAACGGGCTGTATCAATACCGGCTGGACGATGAAGTGGCGCGCCCCGACCCTGCTTCACGCTATCAGCCCGAGAGCGTTCACGGATTTTCACAAATTATTGATCCGCAAAGTTTTCCCTGGACTGACCAGGAGTGGCGAGGAATAGAGAAGCGGGCGCTGATTATCTACGAACTGCATGTGGGCGCTTTCACACAAGGGGGCACGTTTCGCGCCGCCATCGAACGTCTGCCGGAACTGCTGGACCTGGGCATTACAGCGGTCGAGATCATGCCGGTCGCCCAGTCGCCGGGTCACTGGAACTGGGGTTATGACGGCGTCGATCTGTTCGCGGTCCGCAATACCTACGGCGCAACAGACGACTTCAAAGCATTCGTTGATGCCTGCCACGCGGCCGGTCTGGCGGTCATTCTGGATGTAGTCTATAACCATCTGGGCCCGGAAGGAAACTATCTGTCAGAATTTGGCCCGTATTTTTCACAAACGCACAATACCCCCTGGGGCGAAGCGTTGAACTACGACGGCCCGCAGTCCGAACATGTCAGACATTTTATCATTGAGAATGCGATTTACTGGCTGGAGGAATTTCATCTCGACGGTTTACGGCTGGACGCAGTCCATTTGATGTTAGACGACAGTCATCCGACCATTCTGGATGAAATTCGTCAGGCGGTCACGCGATACGCGGCGAATACACATTGGCCGATCCACCTGATTGCGGAAACCAATGTCTATCATCGTGAAATGCTGAGCGCGGATGAGAGCAGGGACGCCTACGATGGCATCTGGTGCGACTGCCTCATGTATTCCATCTACTCCTACGCGCTGCCCGAGCTGCATCTCACGCATCGCAGATACTATGGCGCACAGGATATAGCGGACTCGCTGCAGTATGGCTACGTTTATGCTGGTTGTGAATCGACCCGCGTTTCCGCACAACAGCGTAACGCATTTTATCCGGACGAAGCGAAACAAAGCCACATCGCATCACTGGTGATTGCCCTTCAGACACATGACTCTGTCGGCAATCACCTGCATGGCAAGCGAATTCATCATTTGACATCGAAGTCGTTTCAAAAGGCGGCAGCCGCCCTTGTGCTGCTTTACCCCGGGATCCCGCTTATTTTCATGGGTGAAGAATTTGCCACGGACGCACCGTTCCCGTTCTTTGCGGACTTCGAAGACAGACAACTTCGTAAAGACGTCGACAAAGGCCGCACCGGAGAATATCCTCCGCATCTCTGGCAGGACGCACTTTTGCCCTCGAACGCCGAAGCGTTCTATCGAGCCAAATGGAATGATGCTACGCTGCGCGACAGGGAGATGTTCAATTGGTACCGCGAACTGCTTCTGCTTCGCAAGCAGGGTATTAATGAGGGCTGGCTCTCGGCAGCGAGTCTCGTTACCGGATTTGACGAAAAACGGAATCTCTTTTCGTTACGCTATTCGCGTGACGATGGGGGTACTGTTGTGGTTCAAGCTCGATTAACCTCCGCAGGAATGTCAGGTCTCGGTCCAGAACGGGTCGACCGGGAAGGCGCACTGCTACTGTCATCCGAACTCCTTCCGGAAGCGCCAGACGGAGATCTACTTCTGCAACCCAATCATGCCGTGATCAGCACATTCTAACCTGCAATCTTGCTCGACCGAATTCGATAAAAGAGGAGCGAGCAGGCCCATCCGTGTGTTTCAAAACACCGACCTACACATACTTCCGGGAATTCTGCACGAACTTGCACGATTACTGCAGTTTATTGCACGATTCCTGCTGGAAATCTTTCTGGATTTTCTCCATTTTACAACAACGGAAGCCATGTTTTTAGCCTTCAATAGTGTGTTCCAGACACATTATGCCAAATATTTTATTGATGTGGCATAACGGTTGCTCGTGATCAAAAACATTCTTACCACGTTGACAAAATTCGTGCTTACGCTTGTCATCGGAGTCTCCCCTATTCGGTACGGACACCGTCTCAGTTTCACATCCGAGAAAGCAAATCGATGTTAGAAGATTTTTTGTATAATTTTGCTCATAATCTCTTCAAACCGCTGCTGTTGTTTTTTTATATGGGTTTTCTGATTCCGATTCTGAAGGTGCCGTTTGAATTTCCGAAGGCGGTGTACCAGGGATTGACTCTGTACCTGCTGGTGGCCATCGGCTGGCATGGTGGTGAAGAACTGGCATCGCTCTCATTAGCGGAATTCGGACAGGCCCTGGGTTTCATGGCGATTGGTTTTGTGACGAACCTGATTATTGGGATACTTGCTTATTTCCTACTCCGGAAGGCTACGAAGTTACGTCAGGTCGATGCGGCTACGGTCGCGGGCTTTTATGGCTCGGACTCTGCAGGGACCTTTGTGACATGTATGGGAGTGATTGCGGCAGCGAATATTGCTTATGCCGCCTATATGCCTGTGATGCTGGCGGTGATGGAAATCCCCGGCTGTCTGGTTGCCTTGTATCTGGTTTCGCGTTTGCGACAGAAAGGTATGGACTCTCATGGAAACATGCCTCACGAGCGGGGTTGTCAACCTGCAACCAAACTGGCATTCGCGATGGGAGGAGGGGAACCTTCTGATAATCTGTCTGGCGAATCGCGCGATTGGCACAATCAATATTCAGGACACGGTGGAACGGGAACTGCGGTTGCCGAAATGCCGCAGACATCAGTGAAACGTCAACTGGCAACAGAGTTTGAAGTTGCCGATGATCTTGAGATCGAAGCGGAAGAAGAAACAGTATCGAAAAAAGAGCCCATTTTCAGCAAGGAACTGTTACATGAAGTCTTTCTGAATCCGGGACTGTATCTTTTGTTTGGCGGTATCGTCATTGGATTTCTGGGCCGTCTGCAAGGTAAAGCGGTCACGAACGCTGATGACACCCTGTTTGTTAATATTTTTCACGGTATGCTGTGCCTGTTCCTGCTGGAAATGGGGATCACCGCATGCAAACGGTTGCGGGACCTCAAAGCAGCGGGCTGGCGATTCATTCTGTTTGGCGTGCTGGCTCCGAACGTGTTCGCGATTATTGGCATTTCCGTAGCCCATGCTTACAGCATACTGTTGGGAGAGCCGTTTGCTCTGGGGACCTATGCTTTGTTTGCCGTGTTATGTGGAGCAGCCTCTTACATTGCTGTTCCGGCGGTACAAAGACTGGCGATCCCCGAAGCAAGTCCCACACTGCCTCTGGCGGCCTCGCTGGGACTGACATTCACCTATAACGTTACGATTGGGATTCCCGTCTATATGTTGGTAGCACAGGCTATCATGACTACTTTTCCTGTGACATAGCAGGCGCTTGGCTCTGGCTGGAGCCCCTTTACCCCAGCCAGAGTTTAATTTATCAGCAACAGAGAAAATCAGGACGATTCGCACGATACCGTTTCAAGGAGCAGATTCATGAAGACTTCTCAAAGAACCAGCGCCTGCCAGTGTATCAAAGAGGTTTTGAATCATGGCAATATGGAATTTGTAGAAGCAATTCGACGTGAACAACAGATTTTAGAAACGCCGAAAAATAAATCCGACAAGAACAGACTGCCCGACACCAGTTTCATCAAACAACTGGGGCGGTTGGGAGAAACACTTCAGCAAGCACCAAAGACGGTTGTGCTTGCCTGTTCTGATGCGCGCGTTCCTGTCCTGGATTTGTTCCAGCAACGAGCGAACGAGGTTTTTGAGATTCGACTGGAGGGCAATGTGGCTTCGACAGAATGCCTGGGCAGTATTTCGTATGCGGTCGAGCATTTGCCGACGATCGAAGGCATTGTGGTTCTGGGGCACACCGGCTGCGGTGCGATCACTGCTGCCGTTGACCATTATCTGTCCCCCAAACCGGAGGCAACAACTGTTGAGGGGAGCATCATGTCCCTGATTAAAACAATCATACCTTCGGTAGATATTGCCGCTTCTGTGTTGGCGATGAACTCGCAATCGGAGCAGGACGCGGTTTTGAGAGAGGCGTTAGACCGGCGCAAATTGATCGGCACTGCAATCTTCGTCAATGCTGCGGCGATGGCCTGGAAGGTTCAGGCATTTATCAGAGGTTTACGACGAAATGTCCCCGTCTGGTACGGCGTTTATGACCTGGCTTCCTGTCGTATTCTGCATGCTGACCTGGATCGGCGAGACGGCTCTTTGCTTTTTGGTCTGGGAGATGCTCCCCACGTCACTGAGCTCAACGAAGTCGCACAAATCCTGGTCAAGTATTTGCAGAAAATGAACAATTTTGATGCAGCCAAATTCTCAACCAATGGTCATAACCGGCAGACGCAGGCGGCCTGGGAGATGCTTTCTACAGGAGGTGCCCCATCAGCTACTTGAAAGACCTTATTTCTGCCAGAAAGTTTTCAGACTTCACCTGTGGATGCGTGGATTGCGGCAGGGCGACCCTCCATTTCGTTTCTGCTGACAATCCACCCATTCATGATCGACATAAATCATTTTTAAATATCAACTTCTCAGGAAGACATGTTCATGGCCGCCACCACACCATTGACCAAGGTCATCGTCATTACCGAGACCCACTTCGAACAGGATATGTTAAATCATTTTCGCGAACTCGGGATTAAAGGATTCACATGTATGAACTGCTGGGGGCAGGGTCATCATCAGGTCTATGATGAGCCATTTATCGGACACTCCCAGACACGCATCGAAATTATTACAACTGATGCCATCGCCGATGCCATCGTAGATTACTGTCGTCTGCCGCGTTTCGAAGCACACGCCGTGACCGCCTATCTGGAAACGGTACGTGTGCGAGAACCGGACAAGTTTATTTCTTAAAGCTCTGTTCCAGGTGTTTTGTGATCAAATGCGACAATTGCGCTCAAACAAAATGATCGTACAAAAATCTCATGGGTGTTACAAAAACCTGAGAAATAGTGTCCGTCGTACGGAATTCCTGAGATTTTCAGTTACGCATTTTCCGTATCCACTTGAGCGGGTGGGTCAAGTTATTGCTCGAGTTGAGTGAAACGTAGTTTGCCAGTCACCTTCATGTGCTTACTTTGGCGGGTAGCTAGTGGGTAG
>NZ_CALFPF010000132.1 GCF_937919775.1 uncultured Gimesia sp. | reverse complement strand
CTGTCAGACAATTAATTCAACACGATTTTCACTGGATATGTAGCCCCTGACGCTCTGATGAGAGGGGAGAGTCTCGCTCAATATCATAAAACTCCATCATGAAATCAGCCGCGCAGGTCAGCGGCGACTGATTTCATTTTTCGATCTTCAAAGGAGATTTTCACGTTCCAGCACGGCAACTTTGTCCAGTCTCCGTTGGTGTCTCTCATAACCACTGAAACTCGCATTCAGAAAGAAGTGTACCAGTTCTTTGGCGAGTTCAATCCCAATCACGCGACTCCCCAGACAGAGCACGTTCATGTCGTCGTCTTCGACTCCCTGGTGGGCTGAGAAACTGTCGTGAATCAACCCGGCACGAACACCAGACACCTTGTTGGCAGCGATGGACGCACCGACGCCGCTGCCGCAGAATGCGACTCCTCGTTCGACCTCGCCTTTGGCTACTGCCCGTGCCAGAGGCAAGATGTAATCCGGGTAATCATCTTCGAGTGTCAGTGTGCGTGCGCCGAAGTCGATTACCTCATGGCCCGCCTCCGACAGAAATACGGAGATCTCTTCCTTGAAGTCAAAACCGCCATGGTCGGCAGCGAGTCCGATACGCATGATCCCTTCTCTTTCTATTTCTGCAGCAAAGCCCGAGCCTTCTCGCAGACGTTTTCGACGGTGAATCCGTATTCCCGCATCACGGTCTCTCCCGGCGCTGAGGCACCAAAGTGATTCACGCCGATCGCTGCGGTCTGCGAGTCGAAATAGGTCTCCCAGCCCAGCGTCGAGCCGGCTTCGATGGAAAGTAGCGGTACACCGGGAATGATGACCTGCTGCCGGTACGCTTCAGGTTGGGCCATGAACAGTTCCCAACAGGGCAGACTGACGACCTGCGCGCGAACTCCTTCGCCGGCCAGTATCTTTTGCGCTTCCACGGCAAGATGAACTTCAGACCCTGTCCCTACCAGGATCAGATCGGGTGTTTCGTTTCCGGCAGCCTCCGCCAGAACATACCCCCCTTGCGAGACACCAGCCGGGACATTCTGATATTCGTTCAGATCAAGGATCGGAAGTTTCTGCCGGGACAACACCAGCGCCACCGGTCCATTCCGGCGACCAACGGCGATGCGCCAGGCGGCAACAGTCTCATTGGCATCGGCAGGACGGATGACATACAGGCCTGGAATGGAACGCAGACAGAGGAGTTGCTCGACCGGTTGATGAGTCGGCCCGTCCTCGCCCATGCCAATGCTGTCGTGAGTGAAAACATAAATCGCCGGCAGGTGATTCATCGCTGCCAGCCGAATCGGTGGCCGCATGTAATCGCTGAAAACCAGAAAAGTCGCGCCATAGGGAATCAGTCCTTTGTGCAGCGACATACCAGTGAGGATCGCCCCCATGGAATGTTCGCGAATACCAAAATGCATATTCCGTCCGGCCGGCTCATTCGCCTGGAAGGTGCCAATACCATCCATAAACGTTTGCGTGCTGGGTGCAAGGTCGGCAGAACCGCCCATGAACTCTGGCAATCGCGACGCAAAAGCGTTGATACATTTCCCCGATGCGGCACGAGTCGCCAGCGCCCCGTTCTCTGACGTGAAAGTCGGCAGGTTCGCGTCCCAGTCTGGAGGTAGATCTCCGCGCATCACCCGGTCGAACTCAGCTGCCAGTTCGGGATATGCCTTTGCATACGCCTTTAAACCAGCTGCCCATTCGGCCTGACACTTCTTCCCTTTTGTGCCAGCCTCTCCGAAATGATCCAATGCTTCCTTAGGAAGATGAAACGCAGGTTCTGTCGGCCAGCCCAGATGCTCCTTGGTCAGACGCACTTCATCCACTCCCAAAGGCTCGCCGTGAGCCGCTGCAGAATCCTGCTTGTGCGGGCTTCCATAGCCGATATGTGTGCGAACGGCGATCAGCGAAGGCCGATCTTTCTCGTCACGCGCAGACTGAATCGCCTGCTCGATGGACGCGAGGTCGTTGCCGTCCGCGACATGCTGAATGTGCCAGCCGAAAGAAGCGAAGCGCGCCCCGCGATCCTCGGTGAAAGCGATTTCCGTGTTCCCTTCGATCGTAATATGATTGTCGGCATACAGGACGATCAATTTTCCCAGACCGAGGTGGCCGGCCAGCGAACCGGCTTCCGAGGAGATGCCTTCCATCAGGTCGCCATCACTGGCAAGAACGTAGGTGTAATGATCCACCACGGTGTGCTCCGGTTTGTTGAACCGGGCTGCCAGATGAGCCTCCGCAATCGCCAACCCAACCGCGTTGGCAAATCCCTGACCCAGAGGGCCTGTGGTGGCTTCCACGCCCGGTGTCATTCCGTGCTCCGGATGCCCTGCAGTGCGGCTGCCCCACTGTCGGAAGCGTTTCAGTTCATCCAGCGGCAGATCATATCCCGTCACGTGCAGCATCGCGTAGAGGAGTGCACTGCCGTGGCCGGCTGAGAGCACAAAGCGGTCGCGGTCTGGCCAGTTCGGATCGGTCGGATTGAACTGGAGAAAGCGGTCCCACAAAGTATAGGCCATAGCAGCCGATCCCAGCGGCAGGCCCGGATGGCCTGAGCCAGCCTTCTGCACCATATCCACCGCCAGAAAGCGCAACGAATTAATACAAAGCTCGTCCAGTAACTCTGGAGAAATGGCGGATGGGGTCATATGCAATAGCCTTTAAAAAGTTCGATGTAAAATAATTTTATTCACTGTATCTGCAACCGTTACAGACGCCGTGACTGATCAAATCCAGAAAACGCTCAGTTCTTCTTAAGCTTCCTGTAGCGACGAATGAGGCAATTCGTTGAGGAATCGTGATTGAGTTCTGGTTCTGACGGACTCTCAAGTTCCGGAGTAATACGCTGGGCCAGCGCCTTGCCGAGCTCAACTCCCCACTGATCGAACGAGTCGATATTCCAGATAGCGCCCTGGGTGAAAACAGAATGTTCGTAAAGCGCAATCAGCTTGCCGAGTATTTCCGGCGTGAGTCGCTCGGCGAGGATCGTGTTCGACGGGCGGTTGCCTTCGAATACCCGATGAGGCACAAGCCAGTCCGGCGTGCCCTCCGCCTGAACCTGCTCAGACGTCTTGCCAAAAGCCAGCGCTTCCGCTTGCGCGAAGACGTTCGCCAATAGCATATCATGATGCCGCCCGAGCGGGTTGAGCGATTGGGCAAACGCGATGAAGTCGCAAGGAATGAGCCGGGTCCCTTGATGAATTAACTGATAAAACGAATGCTGGCCGTTGGTGCCTGGTTCACCCCAGTAAATCGGCCCGGTATCGTAATCAACGTGGGTCCCATTCAGCGTGACATGTTTGCCGCTGCTCTCCATCGTCAATTGCTGCAGGTAGGCCGGAAATCGTTTCAGATACTGTTCGTAAGGCAGTACGGCAACGGTCTGTGCGTTGAAGAAATCGGTGTACCAGATTGTCAACAGACCTAAGAGTACCGGCAGGTTATCTTCGAACGGCGCGGTACGGAAGTGCTCGTCCATCTGATGGAAGCCGTCCAGCATCGCCAGAAAGTTCTCGGGGCCAATCGCCAGCATCGTCGAAAGGCCGATTGCCGAGACCATGGAATAGCGTCCGCCGACCCAATCCCAGAACTCGAACATATTACCGGTGTCAATGCCGAACTCAGACACCTTTGTTGCATTCGTCGAAACGGCGACGAAATGTTTCGCCACTGCTTTTGTATCACCACCCAGACCTTTAAGTAACCAGTCGCGTGCACTGTGCGCGTTAGTCATCGTTTCCGAAGTGGTAAAGGTTTTTGAAGCAATGATAAACAAAGTTTCCGCCGGATCGAGATCGCGTGTTGCTTCCGCCAGATCGGTGCCGTCGACATTGGAAACGAACCGGAAATTAATATTGCGATCACTGTAAAATCGAAGTGCTTCGTAAGCCATCACCGGCCCAAGATCAGAGCCGCCGATTCCGATATTAATGACGTTGCGGATACGCTGGCCGGTGTGGCCTAACCAGTCACCACTCCGGACCCGATGTGAGAAATCAACCATCTTGTCAAGTACGGCGTGAACCTGGGGAACCACGTTTTCACCGTCGACCAGAATGCTGGCTCCTTTCGGTGCCCGCAAAGCCACATGCAGCACGGCCCGGTTTTCCGTGAGATTGATTTTGTCACCCCGGAACATGGCGTCGATCCGTGCGCGCAGGCCCGTTTCCTCTGCCAGATCCAGGAGGATCTTGAAGGTCTCATCAGTGATACGATTCTTAGAGTAGTCGAAATAGAGCCCCAATGCCTCGACCGTCAACCGCTCACCGCGCGTAGGATCATCGGCAAAGAGCTGCTTGAGATGCAGGTCCTGAACATCCTCAAAGTGAGCCCGCAGGCGCTTCCATGCCGTACACTCTGAGAGTGGTAGGACACTTACCGTCATTTTTATATTCCTTCCCGTTTCGATTTGCGTCGCAAGTAATATAGTCGATCAATCGACATTCGCAAGTGAGTCGCTCTTGGCGGCAATTTCTGCCATGAGGTCGTTCCAGGATTTCACAAACGACTTTGCTCCCTCATCCTGCAGCTGGGCGGCTAAAGCGACGTTGTCGACTCCGGCCTTAGCGAATTCTGCCAACACTGCCTCGCAGTCACCACCGTCTTGCGGAAGTATCTCATCGAGCTCACCATGATCGGCAAAAGCGATCAATGTCTGCTCTGGCATCGTATTCACGGTAAACGGTGATGCGAGTGATTTGATATACAGAATGTCGGATGCGTTAGGGTCTTTCGTTCCCGTACTCGCCCACAGCAATCGTTGCGGCCGTGCTCCGACATTGCACGCACGCTGCCACCGCGGCGAATTCAGCAGATCTCGATAAGCCTTGTAGCTGCGCTGGGCGATCGCGATACCCAACCGGTTTTGCAGAACATCGGGAACCTTGTCGATGACAGCACGGTCCCAGCGGCTGATGAATAACGAGGCAACAGAACCAATATCGGGATTCAGCCCCGCGTCAATCCGTCGCTCAATACCGCGCAAATACGCCTCGGATGCCGCAACAAAGTGCTCACTTGAGAACAGCAGTGTGACGTTGACGGGGATACCGGCAAAAATGGCCTCTTCGATCGCTGGAAGACCTTCCTGGGTGCCGGGAATTTTGATCAAGACATTCGGGCGCCCCGCGCGGGCATGCAGATCCTTGGCTGCTGCCAGGGTACTGGCAGTGTCATACGCGAGCAGCGGCGAGACTTCCAGCGAGACCCAACCATCCACGCCGTTCGTCTTCTCCCAGACCGGCAGAAACAGATCCGCAGCCTGAGTGATATCCTCAAGTGCGATTTCAAAAAAGAGCTGCTCACCCTCTTCACCGTTTTTTAACTTCTCCTGAATCGAATCGTCATACAATTTGCTGTTTTTAATCGCCTGGTCGAAAATGGTCGGGTTCGAGGTCAGCCCTGTCACCGAAAGTTCGTCGATATAGCGTTGGAGAGTACCGCTGGTGAGCAGATCGCGCGTAATATTATCGAGCCAGAGACTTTGTCCCAGATCGTGGAGTTTCTGAGTTGCTTTCATAGTATTACCTCCGAGTTGGGTGGTGAATCGAGCGTTGGATGTAGAACAGGTAATCGTTGGGTCATTGTCGTCAATTCTTGCAGCCATTGGAAGGCTAACGAAGACAGCATTTCTTCAGTGCAGCGCCAACGCCAATTTCCGTCGGATTGACCGGGCACGTTCATCCGGGCGTCCTCTCCCAGATTAAGTAAATCCTGGAGGGGAGTTACTGCAAGCGCCGCCACGGAAGACCACGCCAGCTGCAACAATACCGATGTGACTTCGCCGCTTTCAATCTGGGGACGCTGCAGAGCTTGGCATACTATTTGTCGTTGATCATCGGACAATGCTTCGTACCACCCGCGCGTGGTATTATTGTCATGCGTTCCAGTATAAACGACCGTATTCGATACATAGCTGTGAGGCAGATACAGGTTCTCAGGATCTCCGTCAAAAGCGAATTGAAGCACGCGTGTTCCAGGCAGGTGATACTGATCGCGGAGCGCTCTCACGTCCGGCGTGATGATTCCCAGGTCCTCCGCAATAAACGGCAGTGTGCCGAGGTCTTGCTGGACGGCAGTGAAAAATTCACTACCCGGCCCGGGCACCCATTCGCCCGACAAGGCCGTCGAAGCCCCTGCCGCTACGTGCCAGGCGGCGGCAAAACCACGAAAATGGTCCAGTCGAATCAGATCAACGTGTGCTAATAACGCACGCACGCGGTCGATACACCATCTGTAGCCAGTCTGACGAATCGTATCCCAGTCATACACGGGATTGCCCCAGAGCTGGCCCTCGGCGCTGAAGTAGTCGGGAGGAACACCGGCAACGAAGCGCGGCCGTAACTGTTCGTCGAGCAGAAACAGTTCCGGATGAGCCCAGACGTCGCTGGAGTCGGGGGAAACAAAAAACGGCAGATCGCCGATCAGACGCACGCCCCTGCTCCCGGCATATTCCTTCAGCTGATTCGCCTGCCGGAAAATCAGAAACTGTGCCAGACGAATCTGATCGATTTCATTTGCCAGATCGCGCCGCGCCTGGTCCAGGGCAACCGGATCCCGTCGGACCAGTTCGGTCGGCCAATCAAGGTAACTCGCACCATGATGCATGTCTTGCAGCGCCTGGAACAAGGTATAATCTTCCAGCCAGTGCTGCTCTTCCTGACAGAACCGCTCAAAGGCTGGCTTCAGGACGTGGCCGTCTACATGATTCAAGTTCGCCCAGACAGTTTCGAGCAACCCCTGTTTGAACGACTTGACGGCGTCGTACTCGACGGCCGATTCTGAGAAGGATTGCCCGCCAACATCGCTCGCTGTTAAGAGTCCATCCGCGATCAAGTCGTCCGGACTGACCAGGAGCCAGTTGCCGGCAAACGAAGACAGAGGTTGATATGGCGAACTTCCGTACCCTGTCGGACCCAGTGGCAGAATCTGCCACCAGGTTTGCCCTGCTGTATGGAGACGATCAACCCAGGCCCGTGCCTGCGGTCCCAGATCACCGATACCGTACGACGATGGCAGCGATGTGACATGCAGCAACACACCCGCAGCGCGATAATTCGGCAGAAACGGGGACAAACATATCGGATCGCTGCTTTCGCTCATGTTTTTCCTTATGTTAAGGTCCAAATTTGTGCCCGGGTGTTGGTGTTACAGCAGAACGATCCACACTGACCGGCCCACTGTTGAATTAGCATCTCTTATTTATCTATATCGCTTAATTTCCTGCGTGACTGCAATCATTCCAAAGTTGGATCACCGGATCGTGCCTGCCGTGGTGGTAGCCCAGAATGCTCAACGCAGTCGTGTTCAGCATAAAACAGCGTCCCGCCGCAGCATCCAGGTCCAGCCAGCGCGCGGCGAGGAACGAAATAAAATGGCCGTGAGAAAAGAGCAAGATGTTGCCATCCAGGGCGCGAAGTCGGTTGATGACGCGATCTGCCCGCACAACTACATCCGCGACCGACTCTCCTCCCGGACAACCATCGCGGAAAATTTCCCAGCCGGGTTGCTGTTGCTCAATTTCGGCAGACGTGATTCCCTCGTAATCGCCATAGTTCCATTCGACGAGGTCATCATCCACGCTGGCAACCGTAGCAAATCCGGATAACTCGCAAGTAGAAGCGGCGCGTTGTAACGGACTGGTGAAGACATGGTCAAAGTTCTCAGCTTCGAGCCGTTTTCCCAGTCGACGGGCATTACGCTCGCCGCGCTCAGTCAGTGGCAGATCGGTCAAGCCGGTATGCTGGCCTGAGATGCTCCAGGCCGTCTCACCGTGTCGAGCGAGATACAGCAGAGGAAGTGGTTGAATTTTGTCGTTCATTGCCGGATCACAAGCTCCTTCACATTTTCAAAAACCGGAATCTATCACACAGTCTCTTGGTCCGGTTATTTCCGGTATGTTCCATTTCAATACTCATGCCTCTTTTGCCGCGTGATACTCACGACGAATCTGTTCCAGATCAACCCTGGGTTCGGGCTGCTGTAAATTCAGTCCTTCCAGATGTTCAACCACAATCCGGGCTACGGCGAGATTTCGGAACCACTTGTAGTCGGCAGGAATGATGAACCAGGGGGCGCGTTCCGTGCTGCACCGGGATAACGCCTCCTCATAGGCTGCTACGTAATCGTCCCAGTAGAGTCGCTCTTTGTAGTCGGCCTCGCTGATCTTCCAATGTTTGGTCGGATCGTCCAGTCGCTTTTTGAAGCGTTTCAGTTGCTCTTCTTTGGAGATGTGCAGATAGAACTTGAGAATGTGGGTACCATGCTCAACGAGGCTGTTCTCGAAAGCATTAATTTGATCATAACGACGGGACCAGACTTCTTGTGGGACCAGATTGTGAACACGCACAATGAGCACGTCCTCGTAGTGAGAGCGGTTGAAAATAGCAACTTCTCCCCTGGCTGGTGCGGCCTGGTGAATCCGCCACAGGAAGTCGTGCGATAATTCGTGAGCAGAAGGCTGCCGGAAGCTCTGCACACGACAGCCTTGCGGATTCATCGCCCCCAGGATGTGATTGATCGTCCCGTCTTTGCCCCCGGTGTCCATCCCCTGCAGACAGATCAGCAGGGAAGATCGTCCCTCCGCGAAGAGCAACTCCTGCAGTTCGCGCAGCTTGCTTCGGAGTTGCTTGATCTCCTCAGCCGCTTCCTTTTGACTGTCTTGGTGATTCTTGAACCCCGGGTCGATGTCTTTGAGTTTGACTGTGGAGCCGGGAACTACTTGAAACGGGTTCATACTTGCCCTCCTTCCGATACAGGATGATGTGCGCCATTCTCAACATGGTGTTGCTCGTTCTGATGATGGCCATTTCCACGTTGGCGATGCAGTCCGTGAAGAACCCGTTGGAACACGGGAGTCAGAAAGGCGCCAATCACAGCCGCGAACAGGATGACACCCAGAATCGCATACAAGGTCACAAACAGCTTGCCTGCCGAAGAGTGCGGGTGATGCAGAGGGCCATTGCCGGTCATCACTAACGAAGCGTTGAGACAGGCATCCAACCAGTCAAGTCCCTCCAGAAAGTGAAATCCGAATGCTCCCATCCCCAGGGCAATGGCATCAACAATCATGGCGACGACCGTGAAGACCGCCATCCGGAGCAGAAACCGAAAGCGAGATGACCGCGGTTTATGGGGCTCACTCATCATTTTTTAACACCTTCAGCAATCCGTTCTGTTTTGTCATCTTGAAACTCCATCAGAGTTCTTTCCCAACAAGCGCGCGGCAGCGGTATCGAATACTCGATACGCCAGCAGTTTTACGCGGTCGGTTACCACAAACCAGGCCAGAGCATAGCCCCAGACAAACAGTGCCCAGCCCCAGCCGAGTGGTGTCATGAATAGCCCATACACGGCGATCAGCGTTGCCAGAATTTGAGTGCCGAGAACCGCGACCCACAATATTCTTGCGGGACGAATCGACCAGAAGGGACCGCGAGTTCTTGCCTGAAAGATTGTCAGATGTCCGGCCACGGACAGCATCAGGTACATCAGCGACTGGATGTGCAGACGGTCGAGCTGGTAGACATTCTCAGCGAGATAAAACAATCCAAACGAAGCCATCGGACCGACGACGCCCAGCACGGTGGCGATCCCCAGCACCAGACGCATGTCCCAGGCCTCGGGTTTGTCTTTGTAATGTACGTTGTCATAAGCAATCGACAGGATTGCCCCGTCGTTGAGCAGTGCCAGCATCACGATCATCACCGCCGTCAAGGGGTAAAATTTGAAGATCAGAATCGCCAGCGTCATGAACAACAGCACGCGTAACGTCTCGGCTATACGGTAGATCGCATAGCTGTTCATTCGCTGAAAGATCTTCCGGCTCTCTTTGATGGCGTCGATGATGACTGACAGCCCCGGCGTCATCAAGACGATGTCTGCCGCTGCGCGGGCTGCATCCGTCGCATCAGAGACGGCAATACCGCAATCGGCTTTCTTCAGCGCGGGGGCATCGTTCACCCCGTCGCCTGTCATACCGACGATGTGGCCGCGCTGCTGCAGGACTTCCACAATGTGAAACTTGTGTTCGGGAAAGACTTGAGCAAAACCGTCTGCTTTTTCAATCGACTCCGCCAACTGCCCTGTCTCGTACTGTTTGGTTTCGCCAAAACCGCTGGCATCAAGAATGTCAGTGCCCAACCCCAGGTTACCGGCTGTTTCGCGAGCAATCGCCAGAGCATCCCCTGTTACCATCTTGACGCTCACACCCATCTGGCGGGCGGTCGCAATGGTCTCTTTGGCCTGTTCGCGCGGCGGATCAAATAAAGGCAACACGCCGAGAAACTGCCATTCCTCTTTCTGGTCTGCTCGTGCCACGCCCAGCGAGCGAAAGCCGCGCGCCGCGAATTCGTTGACCGCCTCGTCCACGGCAGACGTCACCTGCGCAGCATTAACCGACAACGCCAGTATCACCTGCGGTGCGCCCTTGGTCACGCGGAACTCGGTTCCGTCCGTGCCCTTAATAGTAGCTTCGGTGCGTTTATGAACCGGATCGAACGGCTGAAAATGAATCACCTCATAAGCTTTTAACGAATCTTTGTCTTGCAGCCCCCCCAGAACAGCCAGATCGATGG
>NZ_CALFPF010000131.1 GCF_937919775.1 uncultured Gimesia sp. | reverse complement strand
TTCTTCCATGTCGGCCGTTCGCTTGATTCCTTCCACAGACATGACGAAAGGCGACGATGATGACTCGTATGCTGATCTGTCTCGTTTCGGTCCTGGCAATCGTTGTATCTAGTGGCTCCCTTTCTGAAGCAGCCCCCGCGGCCCAAACAAAAGACAACAAAGGTTTGCAACTGTTCAAAACGCAAATTGAACCGGCGCTGGTCAAATACTGCTATGAATGCCACTCCAAAAAGGGAGAGAGCATTGAAGGAGGTCTGGAACTCGACTCCCCTTCAGGCATGATGCGGGGCGGCGATACTGGCCCGATGCTCAAGCCGCACGATCTTGAACACAGTTCGCTGATTCAAATGCTGAAGCATCAAGGCGATGTTTCCGGCATGCCGCCGGAAAAGAAACTTTCCGATGAAGTCATCGCCGCCTTTGAAGAATGGATCCGTCTCGGCTGCCCCGATTCCCGCAAAGAGACCGGCCCCACACTCAAAGAACAACGTTATCAGTCTGCGCAAAAACATTGGGCCTTCGTACCGCCGCAAGCAGTCGAACCGCCTGCCGTCAAGCGCGCCGACTGGCCTCGCGATCCGGTGATCGACGGCTTCGTTCTCTCTGCAATGGAACAACAGGGTTTGAAACCGGTCAGCGATGCCAATCGGCTGACGCTGGTCCGACGCGTCTATTTTGACCTGATCGGCCTCCCCCCTTCCCCGGCAGAAGTCGACGCCTTTCTGAATGACAAATCACCCGAGGCACTCGCGAAGCTGATTGACAAATTGCTCGCTTCCCCGCGCTTCGGCGAACGCTGGGGACGGCACTGGCTCGATGTCGTCCGTTTCGCGGAATCAAGCGGCATGGAATTCAACTTTACGTATCCGCACGCCTGGCCCTACCGCAACTATGTCATCGATGCCCTGAACCAGGATAAACCCTACAACGTTTTCCTGCGCGAACAGATCGCTGGCGACCTGATAACGGCCCAACCCAATGAATCTCCGGAAACCATCCAAGCCCGCCAGATTGCTCCCAGCATGCTGGCCTTTGGTCCCAAGCGACACAACTCGAGCGGAACAGAATTCCGCATGGATATTGTCGACGACCAGATCAACACCGTCTGCCGCGCAACGCTGGCGCTGACTGTCTCTTGTGCCCGCTGCCATGATCACAAATTCGATCCGATCCCGACTGCAGACTACTATTCCCTCGCAGGCATCTTTTTAAGTACCGAACCCCTGTATGGCACGATCAAGCAGAAATACAGCAACTCCCCCACCGACCTGCTGCCCATCGGCAAGAATGCACAAGCCCTGCATGCGGCTGCTGAAGCTTACGACAAACAACTGCAGGAAACGGAAAAGCAACTGACGGCTCAAACAGAAGCCCTCAAGAAAGCCACCGATGCACAAAACCTGGCGGCTTCTGAACATAAAAAATATGAACAACTGGTGGCGACAACGGTCGTAGATCCTGCAAAGCCGAATGCCGACAACCGCCCCTCGCAGGCCGATGTGGACAGGAAACAGGAGAAGTTGAACAAAGCCAGCGATCTGGTTTCCCGGTTGAACAACGAAGTTGCCACATTAAAAACAAAAGTCACTGAGTTGAAAAAGAACGTGCCTGCCCGACCACAATACGCTATGAGTGCCCGCGACGGTAAGAAACCTGCAGACACGTATATCGCTGTCCGCGGCGACTTCCGTGAAAAAGGGGCCGTCGTGCCGCGCGGTTTTTTAAGCGCGATCCCCATGAAAGACACACCGAAAATCGCAGCCGGTCACAGCGGTCGTCTGGAACTCGCTCAGTGGATTACCAGCAAGCAGAACCCGCTCACGGCCCGCGTGATGGTCAACCGCATCTGGCACCACTTATTCGGCCGCGGTCTGGTTTCCTCTGTCGATAACTTTGGAGTGATCGGCAAACAGCCAACACATCCCGAGTTACTCGACGCCCTCGCCTTGCGTTTCGTCAAAGAAGGCTGGTCGACCAAACGCATGATTCGCGCCATCATGCTGAGTCGGGTCTACCAGTTGAGCAGTGCGCCCGATCCGGGCAACATGCAGATCGATCCCGATAACGGCCTGCTCTGGCGGGCGTCCCCCCGGCGGCTTGAAGCCGAAGCCATTCGCGACGCAATCCTGACCGTCAGCGGGCAACTCGATTTCCATCGTCCTGCTGCCTCAACCGTCACGCCTCTGGGCGACCAACTGGCCCGCAGCATTCCGATGGAAAAACTGCAGCCTCCCAGTAATCATCGCAGTGTTTATCTGCCGGTGGTTCGCGATTACGTTCCCGAACTGTTCGATCTGTTCGATTTCCCCTCGCCGAGCCTGGTCAGCGGAAACCGTGCGGTGACCAATGTTCCCTCGCAGGCACTTTATCTGCGTAATTCCCAATTCATCACCGATCAGTCCCGACACGCCGCCGAACGACTGCTGGCTTCCAAACAGGCAACCGACGACTCCGCGAAAGTGGAACTGGCCCTGCGGTGGGCTCTCACTCGTGCTCCCTCCAACCAGGAGAAACAAGGCGCGCTGCAACTCATCCAGCAGGTCCGAAAAACCGGTGATCCGAAAAACAAAGCTACCGAAGTTGATGCCTGGGCCGCCTGGTTCCAGACCTTATTCATGACAGCCGAATTTCGTTTTCTGGTCGATGCCCCATAACACCAAACCCTGACAGCAGGCCTTTCACACATATTCAAAACAGGAGATTACCTCCGATGAAACATGAAACATCAGTCACACATGTATCGCGACGTCAATGGCTCAAGGCTGCCGCCGGTGGCCTGGGTGGTCTGGCTCTGACCGGTTTTTCACCGCAAGTCAGCGCCGCCGGTCTGCTCTCTCCCAAAATCGCACATTTTACACCCAAAGCAAAACGGGTCATCTTCCTGTTTATCAATGGGGGCCCTTCGCAGTTCGAGTCGTTTGACTATAAACCGGAACTGAAAGCAAACGGCGGCAAAAAAGGCGCCAACAAAGGAAAACTGCTGGCGCCGCTGTATGAGTTCGCGCAACACGGCGAAAGCGGGATGTGGATCTCCGAAGCGTTTCCGCACCTCGCGCAACAGGCCGACCAGATCTGTATGCTCAACGGGATGACCGGACCGAGCCGCGCCCATCCCATCGCCATCCCCATGCTGCATACGGGAGAATTCAAATTCCAGCGTCCCTCCTTCGGCGCCTGGGTTCTCTACGGACTGGGCACCGAAAACCAGAATCTCCCCGGCTTCTTCACCATCAAACCCACACGCACCTTCGGGGGACCGGCCAATTATGGCAGCGCCTTCCTCCCCAGTACCTTCCAGGCCACACGCCTCGGCTGGGATGGTCAGTCCATCAAGACTGCTGCCATCAGTAATCTGAAATCAAATCACGGACTCGCAGCAGACCCGGAACAAACTGCCCTGGCACTGGCGCAACAAATGAACCAGCGCCTGCTGGGACAGACCGCCGATGTGCGCGGCGTGATTGATTCTCTCAACCTGAGCGAACAGATGCGCGATGCGGTTCCCACAGTGATGGATCTGAGTCGCGAAAGCAAAGCCACGCTGGAGATGTACGGCATCAACGGCGGCCCGTCTGACGATTTCGGTCGGCAATGCCTGCTGGCCCGTCGTCTGAGTGAATCGGGGGTCCGCTTTGTCGAAGTCAGTTCCAGCGGCTGGGACCACCACAACGGTCTCGACAAGTTCAAATCGAAAGCCGAGACAATCGACAAACCGATTGCCGCGCTGTTGGCCGACCTGAAGCAACGGGGACTCCTGGACGAAACGCTGGTGCTCTGGAGTGGCGAATTTGGACGACAGCCCGAAACACAAGTTCTCTCCGGGAAAGAGACACTGGGCCGCGACCACAACGCATCCGGCTATACCGCCTGGCTCGCCGGCGGAGGCACAAAGGGCGGTTTAACACACGGCGCCACGGATGACCTCGGTTACAAAACCGTCGCAGGCGAAGTCCATCTCCACGATCTGCACGCCACCATGCTGCATCTGCTCGGCCTGGATCACAAGAAACTCGTCTACCGCTTCGGCGGCCGCGACTTCCGTCTGACCAACATTTACGGCAACATCGCCCATGACATCATCGCCTGAATGGGAAAGGAATCCACTTTTATCACACCACAAAAGTAAGTAGCCCGGTAAGCCACAGATGACGATCCCGCAGTGGTGAGATGGCACGAATCACGAAAACCATCTGATATCATTTTCGTGGCTTTCGTGTTTTTCGTGGTAGTAGAAGAAAGAGAGAGGTCGGTCTCTATTTCATATATCCTGCTCCTTTTTCTCATCCCTTATTCAATCCATTTGTGAGTAAAAAACAATGTTCCAATACGTTTTGTTGGCCTTAACCATCTGTATGTTCTCCCTCCCGGCGAATGCAGTCGCTGCGGAAGTCATCAATGCCGGCGTCGGCGGTAATCTCAGCTCACAATTGTTAAAGCGAATCGACCGCGATGTGCTCGCGCACAAACCGAGTGTCGTGGTTCTGATGGTCGGCACGAACGACCGCCTCAACTCGGGCGGCTTCATCGACATCAAGGACTATCGAAACAACGTCAACACGCTGATCGACAAAATCCAGGCCGGCGGCACCGAAGTTCTCTTGATGACGCCGCCCCCCTGCATCCCGGAGCTGCTCTTCAGCCGCCATGATTCGAAAAAGTATGCCGATCAGTCCCCCGTCGAGCGGATGCAGGAAGTCCGTACCGTTCTGCTGGAAATTTCGCAGAAACGAAAAATCCCCCTGCTCGATTTTCACGACTATCTGATCGAACACAAGATCGCCGACAGCAACAAAACCAGCGTCCTCCGCAACCCCGCCAACAGCGGCATCAAAGACGGCGTGCATCTGACCCCCGCCGGTTATCAGCTATTAGCAAAACTCGTGGCCGAAAAGCTGGCAGCCGAGAAACGGGATACCACAAAAATCGTCTGCTTCGGCGACAGCCTGACGCAGGGTTCCGCCAAAGCCAACTACCCGGCCTACCTCAGAGAAATTCTGGCCGCGCCACCGAAGTAATCAAAGCGAAGAAATGATGGCCCTGATGATTGGGAGCACATCGGTAAGCCATGAAATAATAACAGCAGGACTGGTCAAACATTGTTCTTTGCCTAAAAAGAGAAGAGAACTCTTAATTTGTACAAATGACTCATACAAACCGATAATTTGATGAACAGAACAAAGATGATCTACTTTTCAGTTACTGTTGCCTTGCTTGCTGTCGCATGGATCGGGTGGAAACTCACATCCAGAAATGCATATGAGTCAGCCAGTTACAGCGTGCTGAAATCAGAAGATCAGTTTGAAATCAGGGAGTATCCGGATCTTTACATGGCGATCACTCAATCGGAATTCGACTCTCAGGGCAAAGATGGCAGCTTCATGCGATTATTCCGCTATATCGATGGCAACAACGTGCAACAGCAAAAAGTGGCCATGACGACTCCCGTGTTTATGAATTCGCAGCAAACGGATGCCCCTGGAAACATGGGATTTGTGATTTCTCAGAACTTAACGGGAGGTGAGATACCCGCTCCTGCCAATGAAAAAGTGCAGATATCCGAGCGTAAAGGGGGTCGTTTTGCAGTGATTCGATTCAGCGGCCGAATGAATGAGGCGACGGTCCAGCAAGCCGAACAAAAATTAAGAACCTGGGCTGCACACAAGCAGCTGCAGCTGGGAGACCAGGCAGAGTCTGCAGGCTATGATCCGCCCTGGACACCAGGCCCCTTTCGCCGGAATGAAGTCCACATTCGAGTCAATCAGAGTCTGTAAGAGACTGCCAGCTTCTTCAATCTCACTGCTGAGGCTTCACGAGGACAAGACAACCACAATCAGAAATTCTGCCTCTGATTCCATTTTTGACAGATTCCGGGAGTAATTCGTCCATGACGAAACAATCCATAAAAAAAATGGAATGTATGGAGGTCTGGGGAGGAAACCAGCCGGCCGATCAGGAACTGACGACAACGGGTTTGGATATCTGGGTCTACAGTCAGCCCTATGGTGCCTCCAAATCAGGCGGTGATGTCTACTATGTTTCTTCCTGTTCCTCCGGACGAATCACCAGGCTACTCCTGGCTGACGTCAGCGGTCATGGTGAAGCGGTTGCAGGCCGGGCAAATGTGTTACGACAGTTAATGCGACGTCACATCAATCACATCAATCATGCCTCTCTGGTGGAAGCGATCAATTACGATTTCGAAGCAGAATCGAAGAGTGGTGGATTTGCGACTGCCATCATCGGAACTTTTTTTTCTCCGTCGAAAACACTGACTTTAATAAATGCCGGTCATCCGAACCCGTTGATCTACCAGGAAAAAACGGGAACATGGAGTCCGCTGGGTTTTCAACTTAAAAATGGAGCAGGACGCAATTTTCCACTGGGGATTAAAGCTGGCCAGAATTATTCGAGTATAAAAAGCAAACTGAAACCTGGTGATCTGGTGCTTTGTTTCACCGATGGATTACTGGAAATGAAGCGTCCCGACGGCTGTATGCTGGGAAAAGAAGGCCTGCTGCAAATTCTCGCGAAGCTGGACGCGCACAATCCGAGCCAGTTGATCAGCCAACTCATTCAGCAGATTGATCCGGACGAGAGACTGATCGGTTCCAATGACGATCTCTCGATGGTGCTGTTTCGGAGAAACAATCAACGCGTCTCATTCGCAGACAATTTCCTGGCTCCGTTTCGCGCAGCAAAACACCTTTTGCAAAAGTTCCGTGCATAAAAGGTGCCAGGAAACTTTTTACAGATTAACTCACAATTTGAAATAACGTTCGTGCTTTTCGTATTCGAAAAATCACAATTCCCTGCAGGCAGTTAATCGTCTTCCGGATCTTGTGCTGCAGGTTCCGGGAGCCAGAAACAGGCGATCGAACCAATCAGATAAACCGCCAGCACGACGCAGGCGGCGGCGAGTGCCGTCGACTTGTTAGGCATGAGCGGGGTGAGTGATGTCGTCGCCAAGGCGGCCGACGTCCCGATCATGCGGCCGCCGATGTTCGCGGCAAAGCTTTCGCCTGTACCTCTGAGATGCAGCGGATAAACTCGCGGCAGGTAGTTTCCCCAGAAGCTGAACTGCGCGATCGTCAGCATCCCGGCGAAGAAAATTCCCCACTTCAGCAAGTCGAGATTGTCGCGGGCCGGATAGAAGTAGACGAGCGGAATCAGAATCAGCCCCGGAATCTGGAACAGTCGCATCAATCCACGACGGCTGATAATCCAGATGGCACAGATCGCGAACACAAATCGTCCGGTCAGGCCGCCGATCTCCTGATAAAAGTTGACGTGCGCCGCGGTCTCCTGCTGGATCTTCTTCTGCTGCGGAACCGGGAGTCCGGCCGTCATTTCCTTAACCTGTGGCAGTGACGGCACGATACGCGGCGTATGCTGCAATGCGCCAAACGCCGCCCCGTAACTGCAAGCAAACATGATCGTCGTCACAATGGTGGTGCGTCGGTATTTCGGAGAAAACAGTTCGGCGATGCTCGGCCGTTTCAGCGTCCCGGCGTTCTTTTTCTTTTCCCACTCCGGCGATTCCGGCAGGAAGGGACGTATGATAATTAAAGGAAGTGCCGGGATTACCCCGGAGATGAGTGTGTAACGCCAGGCTTCATGCCCGCCGGCGATGGCAGGCAGCATGTCACCATATTGCAGCGCGAGCCAGTTTGCTCCGGTTACCAGCAGTCCCCCAAACGACGAGAACGCCTGCGTAAATCCCAGCACCTTTTCCCGTTGTTTGGGATCGGGGAACAGTTCCGCCAGCCAGGCCACCGCCGCCACGAATTCGACACAGACACCAACGAACGTCGTACAACGCAGAAAGAGCAGCATCTCAATTGAAGTCGCAAAACCCGCCGCACAGGCAGAGAACGCATACAGCAGAATACTTCCCACCAGCACCCGCCGCCGTCCTAACAGGTCCGTCAGATATCCCCCCAGCAAACCGAACAGCCCGCCTGCCATGGCGGGTACGAAGAACAGCATGCCGACCCAGTACTCAAACTGCGGCGTCCCCGGACTCGCCCCGATCAGATCCTGCAAGGCGGGCCTGACAATCAGAGGCAGCATCAGCAGTTCATAGATATCAAAAGCAAACCCGATCGACGCGATGACACAGATCAACCACTGAGTGCGAGTAAACCTGGAATTCATGGGAGGGAACTCTTCTCTATTGCGGTAAAAAAGACTTGAAACGGACCAAATCTGCCTACAAGGCAAACGGGGCACTTAACAGATTCAGGAGCAGATTCTCTCACGTTTCAAACAAGAAAGGAAGTATCAGCGGGCCCTGAAAATTTCACCATACATCAAACCCCCGCCGGGACGCAGCGGTTTCGAAGCCGCCATCAAGATTTCACCGCTCAGAAAACCGAATGTGAAAAACCCGCTCACTTTGGGGAGCAAAGGGCTATTCCGGCGCCACCGGATTCTCCCGCTCGCCATCCTGGAAGGTATGCCAGCCTCACGAACATCCCATGTAAGTCTTCAGAGAGTCCGTCATTCCTTAAACCTGAGTCCATTTGCGGAAAATGCCAACTGAATCTTCTCAACAATTTCGTCTACATTCAAACTGTCGGTCGTAATAATGAGATCCGCTTTTCGATAAATTGGCTCACGTTGCACAATCATTTTCTGTAATGCTGCACGTCCTTTTCGATATAGCAACGGACGCTTCTCCAGTTCCAGCGGGTTCATGCTCAATCTGTTCCAGAGCTCATCAAGAGATGCCTCAAGATAAATGGTGATACCAAGACCTTTCATCAGTTCAAGCATACCATCAATCGTCGGCAGCCCTCCTCCCGTTGCCACAATCCCCTTTTTCCCTGATTTGGTTTCTTCACTAATCTTGCTGATGATATCTGCTTCCAGATCGCGAAAGTGGCTTTCGCCGAAACGTTCAAAGATTTTCAAAATTGAAACCTGCTGCTTTTCTTCAATTATCATATCGGTATCGTATACGTTCCAGTTTTGCGCATTCGATAGTGCGCCCGCAATCACCGACTTCCCGCTACCACTGGGGCCGATCAAAAACACCAATGAGCACTCCGTTATTGTGTCTGATTGCATTAGATCTTCCATCATTGATTTACAGGCTGTGGCTCGTAGCAATTCGGGCAGAGTTGCTTCTTTATGAATGCATGTTCCGATGTCGAAAATTGGAAACCGCAAGCGGGACACGTCCTGACTGATCTGGGCTGCCCGCCGAAATTAAGGACATACCTGTTGAACTCCTGGGATTGGAGTTCCTTGATGTCTGTCCAAGTAAGATGATTCTCTACTGAATTGCCATGGCTGAACGACATGGCTCGCCTCCATTCTTCAAAGAGTCCATACGCTACTTCATATGCTCTCCACTCTACGTCTGCCCCCACTGGAAGATTACGAGCTTCGACTGCGTGCAGTGCTCGCTTATCAATGAGTTCCCAAATGAACTCATCCCACTTGGTAACGGATCTTGAGATAAAGAAAAACGGGACTCGAGTTTGATGCACATGCGGCTTTACATGTTCGAATAATAAGCCTCCAATGTCGTCTGCCTTGGAGACATTTTCCTGAACTGCCCTGCTCAGTTTCCCGTGCGCGTTTTGGACGTCATCAAGCGTGAGCTTGACGCGCTCCGGACTGGCGACAATATTGGAAGATGCAATTCGAAACGCCTCAAGAAAATCTCGGGAAATTCCATGCGATCCTCGAACGAGCATTTCTACAGTGTTATTGTTTTTGAACAAATCTTTGATAAGCTGTTTCGCGTTATAGTCGTCAAGGGGGCCATAAAAATTTGCCAGGCGCGGCTCCTTATAGACAAGACGACCAAATAGTATATCCAGAAAGAATGCCTGCGTGGTGTCTTTTGCCGGTGGCAGGTCCACATCACCCACGATCGAAATGTCCTGGCCAATCTCAATACCACGAAAATTGTCACGCGTCCCGCCGTTGTTGAATTTACAGATATTCCTGTAGGCGGCAATCTTCACAGAGACACAATCAAGACCAAAGAAGCAGGACTTGAGGTAATGCGCGAATTCGGCCTGGCAATCCCCCAGACTCTGCCACTCGTCAATCAGGATCATCAGAAACTTTACCTGAAGAGTATCGATAATTTCTCTGATCAGCGATCTGATCTCTGGTGCGCCGAGATCATACGACGATTCGATCCGGGCCTGAGTAAAAGTCTTGTGCTTGATGTGCGAACCATCGCTATTTTCCGATGAATACTTGCCCCCGAGGGATATATTAGCGGAAGGGAGCAAAGCATCTGGTTTAAGTCCGAATTCATTTTCCACATCAAATTTCACACCGCTACTGCGAGCGCGTGAGGAGTGTGTTCCATACTCAGAGGCCGCACTGTCAACTCGTGATGCCGCAATCGGATTTGTGCGGGGAACTCCGTATCGGAGAATCTCGTGCAAACGTAAAAAACGATCTTCAAGAAGATCCTTCCGTGCACGGTTTCGGAGTCCGATTTTTGCCAGTAGCCCCTCATTCTGAAGAACTCTCTCCCCCAGCCCAATCATGCGGTCTGCGACCTGTTGAAGAAATGACCGGAAGTAACCACGCGCTCTGACTGATAATGGATCTGCTTCAGAGACGTCGGGTGATCGTTTAAAGTCCTCGACCTGCAGGCCAATGGCAATGTAATCGTTCTTAGTATTCGGGGGTTGTCCATCGCGGAGCAACTTTCGCAGGAGCATTGTTTTTCCAGTCCCACGTCGACCAAAAATAACCTGGTTCGCAGGACCAGCCATTGAAGAAATGACTTCATGATGTGGTGTATCGATGAAAAGATGCTCGTGATCCGCAAGTGATTGATCCTCAGTACGAACTGAAATCGCTCTCTCACTTTTGATCGCCTGACGAAGAATCTCTGCTTTATTCATTGACTCTATTCCTAACACGAGTGTGCAAATGCACCTACTGTCATGGAAAAGTATTTACGAGCAAAAAGATCGCTTTAGGATAGTGTGTGCGGACGATTGACGTGCACATGATTGTACCTGCCTACGCAAATGACTACACGTAATAAGTAGAACCGTTTAGTTCCATGTTTTCAAGCTTCAACATTGAATTGTCTGGAGCTGGAGCGAAATACTTCGTAGATGCCCGACTTCCATTGAGTATGCGGACAACGATCTCAAAAGATTCTAAGCGATGTGATCAAAATCACGACACCAGCCTGCGCGAGTAATCTCTGAATAACATGAGTTTAAAGATCCACTCACTGCGGGGAGCAAAGGGCAGTTCCGGCGCGATCGCCCCTGCCGCTTTGAACTTGCGATCCATGCCTGACAGTACCAACGGCACCGAGCCCTCCCGTGACTTAAATCAACTCGCGCAGTGGTTCGATGCCCTGGTCGACCAGATACTGTGGCGTGCCGCTGGTGTCGAAGATGCGGGTGCCGTTGAGATCCAGGCCGACGTTGTGGTACAGCGTCGCGAAAACTTCCTGGAACTTGACCGGCCGGTCGATCGCGTATTCGCCCATGCGGTTGGTTTTGCCGATCACCTGACCGGTATTCATCCCGCCGCCGGCCAGCATCGCACAGGAAACTTTGGGCCAGTGGTCGCGGCTGTTATTCTGGTTGATCTTCGGCGTGCGACCAAACTCGCCCCAGACCACAACCGAAACGTCTTTATCCAGCCCCCGTTCGTGCAGGTCGGTCACCAAAGCAGACAGCCCCTGATCGAGCAGCGGAAACTCCTCACGCGACTTGGGAAAATTCATTCCATCGGGACCGTGCCAGTCCCAGCGACTGTAATTCAGCGACACACACCGCGCGCCCGCTTCCACCAGACGGCGGGCCAGACAGAAGTTTTCAATCATCCGGGGCGCACCGTCGCGCTGAAATGTTTCGTCGCTCTTGCCGTAACGGGCGAGAATCTGCGGATCTTCTTTCGAGAGGTCCAGCGCATCGGCCAGCTTTGACGTGGTCAGAATATTCATCGCCTGTTGAGAGTACACGTCCATACTTTCCATCAGGCCGGATGTGTCGGCGTCACGACGGAACGTATCGAACGCGCGCTGCAATTGTACCCTGTCGCGCAAGCGTTCGAGGGTGATCCCCTGCAAAACCATATTCTCCGGCGAACTGCGGGCTTTGCGACCCACAAGATTGAACGGCGAATGCTGCACTCCCAGAAAGCCTCCTGTGCCGGGTTCGCCCCAGGTGCCGTTCCCCGTTTTATACATCAGGGCCACATTCGACGGGACGGCGGCATTCACCGGCCCCTGCAGTTTCGAGACGAACGCACCCGCTGCCGGCCAGCCTCCCGGAGGCTGACGACTGCCGAACTTGCGCCCGGTCATACATTGATAGGCATCGTGTCGGCCGTCAGCGTCGGAGATCGAACGCACCGGGATGAACTTATCCATCATGGTGGCCATCCGCGGGAACAGTTCGCAGATCTGGATCCCGGGTACGTTGGTTTGAATGGCGTTGAACTCGCCTCGAATTTCTGTGGGCGCTTCCGGCTTGGGATCCCACAGGTCAATGTGCGACGGCCCGCCGGGCATGTAGATATTGATGATCGCTTTGTGATTGCTGCCGGTCTGGCTCGCGGATTCGGCCCGTAGAACGCCCGGCAAGGAAAGCCCGCCGAGAGCCATACCACCGATTTTCAGAAAGCTGCGACGGGAAACGCCATCACAAAATTGACCGTTTTTCGCGGTCGGTTTACCTAGTATCGTCAGCATGAAATCTCTTCCCTGGGAACCATGAATCACAGCGCCATTGAATCAATATAAATCAACGTTGATATGATACCGGAGATTGATTTCGAAATCAAACGCAATTTGTACAGGTTTTTCAAGAGTCCTGGAATCCGTTTCACCTCATTTCAGCCAGCGTTTTTTCTTTGCTGCCACGAAAGACGCGAACAACACGCAATTCAGTCCGGGCCCGTCCCGCAGATAAAACGCCGCTGTCATCAATGCTGCCTGCTCTCTCCATTACTGTTTGTCGTCTTAATTACATTGTATTATTAAGTCCTGTCAGCTAAATACTGTGATTGAACTTCAAATTGAACCTGACAAAATGTGAAAGAATCGCTGCTCAGATGGAACCTGTCCCTGATGTCGTGCGGCATCTCATTCATTATTCGTGCCACCTGCTGGTGCCGTTTCTGATTGCGCGGCTGTTCTGGAAAGAACACTGGGTGCAGGCGGGGCTGATCATGCTGGCCACGATGCTGATCGACGTGGATCATCTGCTGGCCGACCCGATTTTTGACCCGCACCGCTGCAGTCTCGGCTTTCATCCGCTGCATACCTGGTGGGCGGCCGTCGTTTATGTCTGTCTGCTGGCGATCCCCTCCTGGAAATGGCGGGCGGTCGCCGTCGGCTGTTTGTGGCATCTGGCAACCGACGGAATTGATTGCCTGCTCGGCGGACATTGCCTGTTCTGCGGTTTTCAGTGAATGAAACACGATATTCAGATCAGCTCATTTTCAATTTTCGTGCTGTTCGTTTCTTTCGTGGAAGAAAGAGCAGACAATATCACTTCCAGCCTGTGTCCAGGTTTACTGTAGCGCCACCAGGGCCATTGGGACCGGGTATAATCACGAGAGACGCTTTGGTTCAATGTGATGCGTGCTAGATCAATTCCCTGATCACTTCACCTTCCGGCAGTGCCAGCATCGGGCGATCATCGAGTGTGCGCAGCTCCGCCTGGGGATTCAAGCCCAGGGCATGATAGACGGTGGCAGCAAAATCGGGCACCGAAACGGGGCGCTCCGTTATTTCCGCTGCATGTTTGTCAGTGGCGCCGATCACCTGTCCCGTTTTGATTCCGCCGCCTCCCAGCGTCAGGCTGAAGCAACGGTTCCAGTGGTCACGCCCCGGAGCACGCGGATCATTATTCAGCCGCGGCGTCCGGCCGAATTCACCGGCGGTAATGACCAGTGTGTTCTCCAGCATGCCACGCTGGTCAAGGTCATTTAAGAGTGCTGCATAACCCTGTTCGTAAGGCGGCACTTCCGTCCTCAACCGGGGAAAAACTTCCGGGTGATGGTCCCAGCCGTAGCGTACATAACCTTTCACGGTGACGAATCGCACGCCTGCTTCAACCAGCCGCCGCGCCAAAAGTAATCCCTGCCCCACACGATTGCGACCATAACTGTCGCGCACCTGTAGAGACTCCTGTGAAATATCAAAGGCATTCTTCGCGCGTTGTGAGGTAATCATCGACAGGGCGCGCTCGCGAAACTGTTCGTGAGTCCGTGCAAATTGAAGCTGGCGTTCCTTATTGGATTGAAATTGATCAAGGGCTGACAGGAGTGACTGACGATCGGTCAGGCGATCAACGCCCACCGAGTCGGGCGGACTGAATTCCTTCACCGCGAAGCTGCCGCTGTTCGGGTCAGGGGCGACTACGAAAGGATCATAGGTCCGTCCCAGATAACCGCCGAAACCCGGGTCGCCATACTGCGGGCTGTCCAATTTGCCCACCTGCACGAAAGGCGGCGTCTGGCGCGAGCGGCGTTCCTGTTGCCAGGTCAGCATGGCACCGAATCCCGGCGGGTTGATTGCGGGTGTCAGACGGTTGCCACTCATCAAATGAAAATCACCCTGCCCATGCGTGGGTGAGTAGGAGTGCATCGAACGAATCAGCGAGAACTTGTCGGCACAGTTGGCCATGTTCGGCATCAGCTCGCACAATTCCATCCCGGGCACGCGTGTGGTAATCGGAGTCAGTTCGCCACGAATTTCAGCCGGTGCGAGCGGCTTCATGTCATACATGTCGATGTGACTCGGCCCGCCAAGCAGCCAGAGCAGAATACAATTCACCTCGCGGCGTGGCTTCGCCGCATCAGCCGGTTGTGTCATGGTGTCAATCAGGTTTACGCCCAACGCAGACAAACTGCCCACCTGCAGCAATTCACGCCGATTAAGCCCCGCATTCAAACGCAACATGTTTCGACTTTCGTCTGGGAAGAACCATACTCTGGAGGGAAGCCGTTGATTCAATCGCTGTTACATCGACATAAACAACCATTGATATGATAGCGAAGATTGATTTTGGAATCAAACGGAATTAATCCAGGATCTTCGAGAGTCCGGGAATCCGCTTCACACCCTGCTTTCAGAGATCCTTTTTTTCTATCATCAACGACATGAAAAGTCTGCTTGAGTCCGTTGCGAATTTTTCACGGTCACAATCCGTCAGCGGGAACGCAAAGGGGCTCTGGTCTATGAGGAAACAGCGACCCCGTTTAAAATGAAGTCTTTCAGACTCAAACGATTTCATTAAAAGGAGACACCGTGATCATGGATGAATTCATGCAGGCGGCCATTGAAGAGGCGGAAAAAGGGCTGAAAGCAGGAGGCGTTCCGGTCGGCTCTGTTCTCGTTTATCAGGGAAAGATTATTGGAAGAGGGCACAATCTCCGCCAACAGAAAAACAGTGTCATTCTTCACGGCGAAATGTCTGCACTGGAAAACGCCGGCAGACAACCCGCCAGCGTTTATCGAAACTCGGTCCTGTATACGACTCTCTCCCCCTGCCCGATGTGCAGCGGTGCCATTCGACTGTATCAGATTCCACGCGTGATTATCGGGGAAAATCAAACCTACCTGGGCGATGAAGCGTTATTAAAATCGAGTGGCGTCGAGATCGAAGTGCTCCAGAACGCAAAATGTATCGACCTCATGCATCAATTCATCGCCGCAAATCCGGAAATGTGGAACGAGGACATCGGCGAAGAATGATGCGCATGTAAGTATCGGAAGAAATGCACGGACGCTTGGCTTTCGTACCGACACTCTCTATCATGATCCCTGCGCCGGGTAACGATAAACATCAGCCAGACAGAATGGAAATTCCATGTCGCACAGCGTCCTTTTTCAGCCCTTCGCGCTCCATGATCTCACTTTGCCGAACCGGATTGTCCTCGCTCCCATGACGCGCTCGCGGGCCGGAGTCGAACGCCTGCCGAATCAACTCATGGCTGAATACTACGCGCAGCGCAGTGCGGCGGGCCTGCTCATCACCGAAGCAACCACCATCTCCGAAGAAGCAAACGGCTGGAATGAATCGCCGGGCATCTACACCGACGCCATGACCGAAGGCTGGAAATACACCACCGACGCCGTACATGAAAAAGGGGCCGTCATCTTCCTGCAGCTCTGGCATCTCGGCCGGTCTTCGCACAGCAGCTTTCACAACGGAAAACCCGCCGTTGCCCCCTCGGCAATCAAGATCAACGAACCATACATCCATACGCCCACGGGCAAACAGCCTTACGAAGTTCCCCGCGCACTCGAAACCGACGAGATTCCGCGGGTCGTGAACGACTACCGGCAGGCTGCGGAGCGCGCGAAGGCGGCAGGTTTTGACGGCGTTGAAATACACAGTGCCAACGGTTACCTGATCGACACGTTTCTCCAGTCGAAAACGAATCACCGCACGGATCAGTACGGCGGGAGCGTGGAGAACCGTTACCGTTTTCTGAAAGAAGTGGTCGAAGCGGTCACGTCCGTCTGGCCCGCCAACCGGGTCGGCGTCCGGCTCTCTCCCAACGGTGTATTCAACGATATGGGGTCGCCGGACTTTCGAGAACAGTTCACGTTCGTCGCCAGTCAACTTGACCACTTCGGTCTGTCTTATCTGCACGTCATGGACGGCCTGGCGTTTGGGTTCCATGAACTCGGCGAACAGATGACGCTGGCTGAATTCCGGAACATATTTCACGGCCCGCTGATCGGCAACTGCGGTTACACGCAGGAGATGGCTGAAAAGGCGGTTGCAGAAGGACACGCCGATCTGATTGCCTTCGGACGCCCCTTTATCAGTAATCCGGACCTCGTCGCACGGTTTCAGAATGACTGGCCTCTGGCAGAGACAGCCGAGATGTCCGACTGGTACTCACCCAACGGCGCGAAGGGTTACACCGACTTCCCGGCCTATTCATACTAGTGGAGTGTCATTTTTGAATTTTGGGGTGATCGAGATCACGGGAGTGCGAC
>NZ_CALFPF010000130.1 GCF_937919775.1 uncultured Gimesia sp. | reverse complement strand
CTTTTGCGAATCCCCAGACTAAAAGAGACTGTATCAACCCGCCAATACCACACGTAATTTCCCACAAACCCGGGTCGTTAACAAAGTACCGAAATGCACGCGTTAAAGCAGAAACGCCCTAAGAGATCCATTCGCTTCCAGCTCCTGCTGGTGGTGAACGCCGTGCTGGCGATTTTTGTGGTGCTGTTCCTCATCTTTTCCTATCAGCGCGACCTCGCCGGACGACTGGAAGATAAACGGATCGCACTCGAAGAAGAAGCGGCCGCTTTGCTGCCCTCCATTTTACAGATGCAGCATCAGGGGCGAGACAAAATTCAGGAGTACATCGAAACCATCTGTGGACAGATGCAGGAGATACACGCACCCGTGCATCACATTGCCGTGACATTTCAACATGATCGATTCCGGCTGCTTTCCGAACGCAAGGCCACCCCGGAATTACTGCAGGTCATCCAGCAGGCAGCAAAATCACCCGGGCGTCCTGCAAGTTTTGGTGCTTCCGAAATAGTTGTCGGAACTTATACTCAAAGTGGTGCGACCGTGTATGTCTCTGAAACTCTGGATAACCTTTATGGATCGGTGTTCCGTGAAGTCCTGAACAATCTTTCCGGATTCATCGTACTGTCCTTCATCACCGGCATCGTAATCAATCTTGCGTTGACCACGATTGTCACTCGGCCGTTACACCATCTGGTTCAAACGGTGCAGGAGATTGGGCAGGGGCAACTCGGTACGCAGTCAGAAACGTTTCACTGCGCCGAACTCAACTACCTGACGCACGAAATCAACGCCATGAGTGCCTCGCTGGCGGCTGCAGAAAAGATTCGCAAACGGCAAATGGCCAAGGCCCGCAAGATTCAGGAAAACCTCTTACCAGAGGAAATCAATATTCCAGGTCTCAACGTGGCCTCTCTCTTTCAGCCAGCCGACGAAGTGGGGGGCGACTATTACGATGTACTCCCTTTAAGTGACGGCGCCTGGCTGTTCTGCATCGCCGACATCACAGGGCACGGCATTTCCGCAGCGATGAGTGCCGCGGTACTGAAAACCCTGCTCATCCAGGCAACCGAGCATACCTGCTCACCGGCGGAAATATTGGATTTCATTAACCGCCGGTTCACGGTCATCAGCCCGGTGGGCGAATTTGTTTCCATGCAGCTCCTGCGAATCGTGCCTCAGACACACCTGCTGGAATACGCGAGCGCAGGTCACGACCCCGCCTGTTTTCTGTCGCCGACAGGCGAAACAGCAGACTCAGAAACCACGGGTCTGCTGCTGGGCATTGACGAAGATGCCACCTGGGACAACATCACGCTGCATTTAACGAAAGGACATCGCCTGCTGATGGTGACCGACGGCGTCAGCGAAACCCATAACCCCCAAGGCGAAATGTTCGGACGCAAACGCCTGATCGCCTTACTGAAAGAGTGCCAGCAGCTGACAATCGAGCAGACCACGCTGCAACTGCAAGAGCGCCTCTCAAACTTCCGCAGCACCAATCCCCAACAGGACGACGTTACGGTGCTGCTGATTGAAATGACCGACGATTAATCGGAGCATCAACAGTGCCGAACAGGATTGGGTCTGAACCTCATAGCGCTCACGGAATCGAATGACACTGCTACCGACGAATTGATTCTCTTCAGATTAGACTATCTCAATCAAGTCGTCTGGTTCTCCCATTGGCATTGATTTGTAAGAGATCTCAGTCGGCTCCTACTCACACAGACACGTCTCTGTACAGTCAATCATAAAACATCAAACTCACTGAATGTAGGGTAATCATTCTAATAGGTAAATCTGTTTACAGATAAACGACTTTTTGATCCATATATCAACTTCGCATTGAATACTGAGGTTTTTTACTCCATTTTCAACCGACAAGTAACGATAGATGTTTGGGGATTCTATTTCTCAATTACTCATATCGGCTTTGCTGAGTCAT